>CAMFRR010000071.1 GCA_945982095.1 uncultured Bacteroidales bacterium | reverse complement strand
CACTGTATAAGAAGTGTTCATAGGCAAACTTAGTGGAGTATAATCAGTATACTTGCCTTCATATTTGATTGCTGAGCCTGCATTCTCGACAATTTTAAGATTCAAGTCAGAAGTAGTGAGACTTACACCGGATTCAGCCTTTGTTACAAGTTCCGATTCAGTTTTGAGTGATACGCCCAAGCTGCCATATTGAGTCTGGGGTGCTAGCATCTGTACACGTTGGCAAGAAACTGCCAGCAGAACGATTGATGCTGTTTTGATAAGATTTTTCATAATTAAAAAATGTTACTATTGTATTTATTTATATTCGAATCTGAATTCATCCACGTAAAGTACGCTGCCCGTGCCTCCGGTAAAGAAGTCTCCCCTGAGTGAAGAGCAGGCCACTACGATGGCATAGTCTGGTATCCTGTTGTCCCTGTATTTGAGCACACACTCGAATTCCTTGTACTGCCCGCCTGTGTTCTCAGGGCTCTCAATAGCTCCATATGCAATGACACGTGAATCAGTCTGCAGGTCAGGCTCGCCCGGCTTGGTGCTCAGTACGTCATAAGGACCCTGATTCTTGTCGTCATCAGCAAAAAGCACAACAAGTATCTGCATATTGTCCGTGCTGCCCAAAAGGTTCTTGTAAGGATTTGGCTTGCCGCTCACCTTATCTTGAGTCACGTCTATGGTCTTTGGAGCGTAATCATAATAACCCTTGAGCGAATAAGGACGGCCCTTGAATGGAGTACCCCATTTGAGGTAGGCTGTCATGGCGCTGAAATCGAACTTAGCAAACTCACCCGTGAAGAGATTACCCGCAGCGAATACTCCCAGCACCTTTATGCTCTGCATGCGAGCTGCAGTACCCTTGACCACATGTTCTGTCTCAGGTCGGGTAGGATTCTCTGTCTTGACTTTGTTTGTTCCCGGATTGGCCGTTCCCCATATCATTTCTCCTCCTTCGGCAAAAGGATACCAGGTGTTTTTAGGGTCAGCCTGATGCCAGTTGTCAAAACTCATGTTTTCAAGCTGCACGGCATCTCCTGTACGGAAATCGAGTATATCAGAGTTATCTGTACCGTTTGTGAGCCTAACCTGATAATCTGTGGCCTCTTCCAGACCTGTGATGGTGGCCCTTGCAGTAGTGCCTGTATAAGAAATTTCAGTAAAATCGATCCAAGACTCTTCGCCATTTTTTCTATACTGGAAGGCGGTCTTACCTTGTCCGTTGGTAACTCCCTCCACATCAGCAGAATAAGTCCATGGATTAACCAATGTCATACCCACGGCCACAGGCTGGGAAAGGAAGGTCACAGTCCACTCTATCATCTGGCCCTTGTACAGAACTCTGAAAATGCGGCTGACGCTGCAGTCCATAGTCATAGGGAAAGAACATTCTTCCATCACTGTGTGAATCTCCCCGTTTATAGGCACATTACCTATGGTATATTGTACAACAGAACCTTCGGGCTCGAGTTTCATATCATTCACAGTTATTGCGCCAAGATTCTGAGTGTCAGCAATTTTCACGTATGCGTATTTTGAATCTACATCAATGACGGCATCGGAAATCTGTCCTTCACATTTAATATAACGTTCTATTGGCTGAGCTGCAATTATCGTCCAGTCTTCCGGCAGATAATATTTCATTTTGAACTTATATGGCTCGCTCAAGTCCAGGTAAGCAGGCATCTTGCCCACCACCGAACATTTTTCTGCAAGAATGAACTCGTTGACCCTGACTGCTGAAATCTCCGCCTGTTCTCCCAATAGAACTGATATCACGTGGGTACTGTAGTCCACGCTGTAATTCTCCATGCCTTCAAGATCGATTTTTTCAATCTCGACATGGACATCAGGATACGACAGATCGTTCTCAATGCAGGCCTGAGCCACAAAGCACAGAATCAGAGACGTAATTATGTAGTGAAATTTCTTCATACGCCTTTCAATTGCTTGTTTGCTTGTCTTGCTTTCTTGCTGTGAGGACCAGTGTAAAAATAGAAGCATACTCCCAACTCTATAGAAAGCGGATTAATGCGGAAATTTGCCCCACTCTGGGTCATAATGCTATGCTCCACCTGATTCCTATATTGGTCCACCTTGGAATATTCCAGTCCCAGAACACCTATTGCCACCTCTACAGCTATGTTGTCATTTCCGAATATACATATGCCCGGTACGAAATTCAGGCCCAGTTCCACGCTCTCAGAATAGCTGCCGTACTTGTCTTCACCCTGCTGTTTCCACAATTTGGATTGGCCGTAAGCTCCGTTCAGCCTGGCTTCCACGAATATACCGAAGCGTTTGCTGCCTGCCAATGCCAGATAGTATCTGAAGGTGAAGGCTCCGGTATACTTGTGGTTGAATATATTGTAATCCTTTATGTCAAAACCCATATCATCGCTGATAGAGAGCGATGCATTGCCCAGGCCCAGTGTAGAACGCTTGTAACCAAGACGCAAACCCAGGCTGAGGTTGTCAGCTACGAAATAGGAGACTTGCGGGGTTATGCCGAATGTGGACATATTGGCCTTGATTCCGCCGAGCATGCCGAACAGCATAGAGTAGCCTGAATCATCGCCACCTTCGCCCAGACTTATATTCTTGTAAGAAAAGCTTACTCCCGTCGCTACAGTTCCTTTTGGTACGAAAACAGTGCCGCTGAGGGTCTGGCCAAGGCCTCTGTCAAAGGCTTCGACTTTCTGTGAAGTCTCATCCTGAGACTGGGCCATGGCGCTGAAACACATCAGCAAGAGGGCTGCTAATATAGTAAAGCTCTTCATTATTAAGAAATGATAATCTTTCTCAAGTTTCACAAATTATAACTTATTGGAGTTCTGAGGGTTGTGCATCGTGCAAAGTGTTAATGACCTTAGAAAGGATCAACCATGCTGAAAACGGCATTGAACTCTGCGTCCGTAAGTTCTTCAGGATCATAAATGAGCTCAAACTCATCCACCAAAAGCACTGAGCCGACACCACCAGTAAAATAGTCGCCGTAACGACTGGATGCAGCTGCAATAACTATATATCGTGGAATCCTACTGTTGTCACGATACACCAACGGTATAGTGAAACGCACATATCCGCTGTCGCTGTTGCTGGAATTGAGCTGGCCGAGAGCTATGATGCCAGGATCGTTTTCAGTATCGACGAATGACTTGGTATTGGTATTTACCAGGAATGGGGATGACCAGTCTGTGAGGAAACAGAGTATCTGGCTCTGGTCCATTTGACCTTTCAAGTCCTTATAAGGGTCTTTTACCTTGTCTATTGCCTTTGGAGTGTATTTGTAATAGCCTCGCATAGCTATAGGACGGGCTGTGAAAGGCACGCCCCAGTTGAGCTTGGCTCCAAGGCCATCCAGACCGACAAACTCGCCTGTGAATATGTTACCTGCAGCCAGGAGTCCGAAAGCTGTCACACTCTCAAGTCGGGCAGCCTTGCCGCTCACAGCCTCATCAGTGGAAGAGGTGGTTATTGTAACGCCTGCAGAGTTGGCCGAATCCCATACTGAATAGCCTTCAGCGTTAGGCATCAGTATGTTTCCTGATGTGTGCCAATTGTCGAAATTAAGATTGTGTATAGTCTGTGTCTGAGCTGTCGTAAACTCAATTTCCTTGGTTTCAGTATCCTTGGCAGACACAGCCTTGAATACATATGTGGTGGAAGCCTTGAGTCCGGTAAGCATAGTGCTGAAGCGGAGCTGTCCCTCGTTCATCTCTATGTCGGAAGCAGCAACTTCTTTCCAGTTTGAAGCACTCTTCTCCCTGTACATGAATCTTAGTCCTTCAGGTGCCGGATTTTTGAAATAACGGCCCTCGAGTTTGGCAAAGGCAGCCCAGGCGCTTTTAGCCTCAACAGCCTCAGCATCAACGTCTGAGATTATCTCCAAAATGAGATTGAACACATCGCTGCGGCTCTTGTTGTCTATGGCTATACAGCTAAGCCCGTAAGAACCAAGAGGAAGATTCTTTACAAAATCAGTGATGTCCATACGCACGCCCTTGGCTCCTGCCGAGAGGGCCTTGGTCTGCACGAGATTGCTCACCTGTATTCCCAGGCTGGACATAAGCGCATCCCTTTGAGCATCCTCACCTACAAACTCGACGGCATCAGGCAAACCCAGAGACGAGAGCGACTCATTGTTGTGCACGAGAACGAAACTCTTGAGACCTTCAGATGTAGAAATTTCCAGAATCTTTGTGGCATCGTTGCCCACAGGTACAACCACAGGGACAGCGGATGAAATTTCCATCTGGCCTGCAGAAGAGAATGAAGGCATGCCTGCCGTATCAAAGTCCAGCACCATGTCATAGTCAGTTTCTTCGAGAGTGTTGTCGAGTGTGACAGTGATAGTGAATGAGCCATCACTCGGACCATCCTCGCTGAGAGAGAATTTCAGATGATAGTGGCTCTTTGCCTTTACATCTGTATAACTCATGGAAGTCTTGTACTCTCCGCCATCCTTGTTCAACAGGAAGAGCTCCCAGGTCAGGGTTCCGGTAACGGCGAAATAAGCCTTGGACGAGAAAGCTGCCTGGAGAGGGTCTGAGCTGTCAGGACTGTTGCTGAGAATCAGGCTCTCACCTATTCCATTGCTTACTTTTACATAATATTGTGAGAATGACTGGTCAAAGTCAGCAGGGAACTCCACAGAGAAAGCAGTATTTGCCTGAGTACAGGTAATTGTTGCCATTGTTGTCTTGTCAGGAATAATTTTCACTCCAGAGACTTCGCCCTTGTAAATAGGATTATCGAATGCGGCATTCACATCCTCTCCGCTCGCTGCCTTGATTTTGTAAGTTCCAAGCTGGAGCTTGATAGGGTTTGCCGTAGTCACCGTTGTATGGTCGTCAGCATGGGCCACCTTCTGGTCGGCCTCGTTGTATACGTCAATTGCGTACACAGGCTGCACATCCGCACCTGCCTTCACTATGACATCTGCGCTCAAGTCGCTCTCCATGCTCAGGCTGAGATAGCCTTGCCCTGTCGGGCCGAACACCTGCTTGTTGCAGGCGGAGAGCAGCATCACGCACACATAGGCAAGCACATATGAGATATATCTTTTCATGCTTAGATTCAGATGCTTGGGATTATTCAGTTACGAATGTTACTATCTTGCTCATGGTCTGACCCTTCTCGTCTGTCACGTTAAGGGTGAATTTATGTTTTGACCCTGGTGCAGGCGAATACATGTTAATCATCTTTACAAGGTCTGTTATGAAGAAATTCACTTGAGTCTGGCCAAGCAAACTGTTGCCTGTAGACAGATTAGGTGCAGCTTCTGCCAGGAATTCAATAAGGCCTGCGTCATTTATCAAGTCCATTGTACTTGAACCGTCCTGAGTCAGAGCTTCTATGGCTGAAGTCAAGTTAGGAGAATCCACATTAACCTTGAATACAGCTATCTTTTCCGGAGCCTCTACAACCAGGTCGGCATTGAGATTATCGTTTATTGGCATCTCAGCAAAAGAAGGGTTTGCCTCCCATAAGAGAGTTGGGGCGGTTGAAGGCTGAGGATCCTCTCCGCCAGGCTGCTCAGGTTCAGGCTCTTCAGAACCTGGGTTGTCTGAACCTGGATCACCCTCTACAGGAATCTCGTCGAAACCTGGAACTACAATATTCGAATT
>CAMFRR010000070.1 GCA_945982095.1 uncultured Bacteroidales bacterium | reverse complement strand
GATAGATTATTATATAGAAAATTACAAGCCCCTTGACAAAGCTGGGGCTTATGGCATACAGGAGTGGATAGGCCTGATAGGCTCAGACGGCATACGGGGTTCTTTCTATACCGTAATGGGCTTGCCCACCCACCTTCTGTACAGCTTGTTGGAGGAATTCAAATAATTTATATTAAGAAAGATAATGGAACTTGACATAAGATATGACCACACTGCCGTAGAGGACAAGTGGTATGCCTATTGGCTGGAGAAAAAGTTTTTTCACAGTGAGCCGGACGAGCGTCCGTCTTATACCATAGTGATACCTCCGCCAAACGTTACAGGCATTCTTCATATGGGCCATGTGCTGAATAACACCATTCAGGATGTATTGGTGCGCCATGCCAGAATGACCGGCTATAATGCATGCTGGGTACCTGGCACTGACCATGCTTCCATAGCCACTGAGGCCAAGGTTGTGAACAAACTGGCTAATATGGGCATAAAGAAACGTGACTTGACCCGTGAGGAGTTCCTCAAATATGCCTGGGAATGGAAGGAAGAGCACGGCGGCATAATCCTGGAGCAGCTCAAGAAGCTGGGTTCTTCCTGTGATTGGGACCGTACTGCCTTCACCATGGATGAGAGCCGCAGCGAGAGCGTT
Source organism: uncultured Bacteroidales bacterium (assembly GCA_945982095.1). Taxonomy (GTDB): domain Bacteria; phylum Bacteroidota; class Bacteroidia; order Bacteroidales; family UBA932; genus Cryptobacteroides. Next base: position 5,028 of record CAMFRR010000070.1, on the reverse strand, counting down.
ATGCGAGTATTCGTGGACCTCTATGACAAAGGATTGATATACAGGGGACTGCGTATGGTGAACTGGGATCCTAAGGCCCAGACTGTACTTTCTACCGAGGAAGTGATTTATCGCGACGAGAAGTCCAAATTGTATTATCTCAGGTATTATGTAGCCGATGCCGATACCAACCCTGTAGTTCCTACAGGAGAAGAGGGGGAGGTTCTGCATGTTGACGGCCAGGGACGCTATTATGCCGTAGTTGCGACGACACGTCCTGAGACCATTATGGGTGATACCGCAATGTGTATAAACCCTAAGGACCCTAAAAATCGCTGGCTGCAGGGCCACAAGGTCATCGTCCCTCTCGTGAACAGGGTGATTCCTGTAATCGAGGACCGTTATGTTGACGTGGAATTCGGTACTGGCTGTCTTAAGGTCACTCCTGCACATGATGTGAATGACTATGCCCTAGGCAAGACTCATGGACTGGAGAGCATAGACATTTTCAATCCTAACGGAACAATTGCTCCCGAGGCCGGAATCTATGTGGGCATGGACCGTATGGACTGCCGCAGTCAAATTGCCATTGACCTCGAGCAGGCCGGACTGTTGGAGAAGGTGGAAGATTACCAGAACAAGGTTGGCTATTCGGAGCGCAATCAGGATACTGCAGTCGAGCCACGCCTGTGCAAACAGTGGTTCCTCAAGATGAAGCACTTTGCAGACATTGCCCTGCCTCCTGTACTTGAGGGCAAGATTACCTTCCATCCTGCAAAATATGTGACTACATACCGCAACTGGCTGGAGAACATACAGGACTGGTGCATAAGCCGTCAGCTCTGGTGGGGACACCGCATCCCGGCATATTTCCTCCCTTGCGAGGAAGGTCAGGAAGAGAAATTCGTGGTAGCCTTGACTCCTGAGGAGGCGCTTGAAAAGGCACGCAAGATTGAGGGATACGAAAACATAACTGCAGATCAGCTCCAGCGTGATGAGGATGCCCTTGATACCTGGTTCTCAAGCTGGCTCTGGCCTGTGAGCCTCTTTGACGGCATAAATAATCCGGGCAATGAGCAGATACGCTATTATTATCCTACCAGTGATCTTGTTACAGGTCCTGACATCATATTCTTCTGGGTGGCCAGGATGATTATGGCCGGTGAGGAGTATATGGGCGATGTTCCGTTCAGCAATGTCTATTTTACCGGAATTGTGCGTGATAAGCTTGGACGCAAGATGTCAAAACAGCTGGGCAACTCGCCTGACCCTTTGACCTTGATAGAGAAATACGGAGCCGATGCCGTGCGTATGGGCATGATGTTGTGCTCAAGTGCAGGCAACGACATTCTCTATGATGATTCTCAGGTTGAGCAGGGCCGAAATTTCTGCGGCAAGATGTGGAACGCATTCCGTCTTGTACAGGGCTGGAACGTGGATGCCAAAATCATACAGCCTGAGGCCTCGCGCCTTGCAGTAGAGTGGTTTGACAATCTCCTTTCACAGACTGTGGAGACAGTTGAAGACCATTTCAAGAAATTCCGCATCAGCGATGCCCTCATGGCCATATACAAGCTCTTCTGGGATGAGTTCTGCTCATGGTACCTGGAGATTATCAAGCCTGGTTATGGATGTGGCATAGATGCAGTTACATATAGCGCAACCCTGGGCTTCTTCGACAAGCTCCTGCGCCTTGTCCATCCATTCATGCCATTCATTACGGAGGAATTGTGGCAGGCTCTGCAGACCAGGAAGGAGGGCAGTACCATCATGTTGCAGCGCTATCCGGCTCCTGCTTTCTATATGGAGAGTTTCATCAATGACTTCGAGTTGGCAAAGCAGGCTGTCGCATTCGTACGTAACCTGCGTCAGAGCAAGGGCCTCAGCCCTAAGGACAGCCTGAATCTGGCAGTCGAGAATTTCCCTGAGATGATGCTTCCTGTAGTTGTACGTCTTGCAAACGTAGCTATTGTGGAGAGCATTAGCGGAAATGCCGCCTCAGCAGTGGTAGGAACTGCCAAGTTGAGCGTAGATCTGGCAGGCAAGATCAATGTCAGTGAGGAGATTGCAAAACTGGAAAAAGATCTGGCCTATCAACAGAAGTTCCTTGCATCTGTCAGAGGCAAGCTCAGCAACGAGCGTTTTGTAAATAATGCCCCTGAAGCCGTAATTGCTTCAGAACGTAAGAAAGAGAGTGACGCCCTGGAGCGCATAGCTGCCATAGAGGCATCACTCAAAGCTTTGGAACAATAATATAAAACTATTGACTATGAGCATATTGGCAATACTGCCGCTATTTATCGGCACAACGGAGATAATTATAATCGTTGCTGTGATTCTGCTTCTTTTCGGTGGTAAGAAGATACCTGAACTCATGCGTGGCCTGGGAAAAGGTGTCAAGGAATTCAAGGCCGGAATGGATGAGGTGCAGAAGAGCCTGGACGACAAGAGTTCGGACGGTAAGAATTCCGAAGAAGGAAAATAAGCCTTGCCTGTGGAGCAGACTCAGAAAGAGATGAGCTTCTGGGACCACCTGGAAGAGCTGCGGGGGACCTTGCTGAGGTCCCTTGCGGCTATCTTTCTGTTGATGTGCGTGGCATTGTGCTTCAAGGAGTTCGTGTTTGAGGACATTATTCTCAGACCTGCTTCTGACAGTTTCATCACAAATGCCTTGCTGGGTCTGGAGCAGAAGATCAGCATGGTGAACCTGGAAATAGCAGGCCAGTTTATGGTGCACCTGCGCAGCTCATTCATAATGGCCTTTGTGCTGGCCTTTCCATATCTGCTGTGGGAAATATGGCGTTTCATTGCGCCTGCCCTCTACGACAAGGAGAAGAAGCCTGCAATGCTGGTATTCCTTCTGGGCACAGTGCTTTTTTATCTTGGCGTTCTGGTAGGCTATTTTGTGCTGTTGCCCCTGTGTCTGCATTTCTTTCAGGCATATACCGTATCCGAGACCGTCGTGAACACCTTTTCGCTGCAGAGCTACATGGGCATGTTTGTGAGCATGGTGCTCTTGCTGGGACTGGTCTTCGAATTTCCTATGCTGATGATGATGCTGGGTAAAATGGGCTTGATAGACAGGGCTTTGTTGCGTAAAGGCAGACGTTATGCCATCATACTGGTCATGATACTTGCAGCTGTCATAACTCCTGCCGACCCGGCTTCAATGATAATTCTGTCCTGCCCTCTGTATATGCTCTACGAGCTGGGCATTCTTTTATGCCCCAAAAACAAAGATCTGATATGATTTCAATAAATAATCTTACCGTGTCCTATGGTGGTTTCACCTTGCTCGATGATATTGCTTTCCATATCAGCGAGAGCGACCGCATAGGCCTGGTGGGAAAGAACGGTGCAGGCAAAAGTACTTTGCTCAAACTGATTTGCGGTCTGCAGAGCCCCACCAGCGGCAAGGTCAGCGTGCCAAGTGACTGCACCATAGGCTATCTTCCGCAGATAATGGAGCATCATCGTGGCCGCACTGTATTGGAAGAGGCTATGACAGCCTTTGACCATATGCACAAGATGGAAAGAGAGCTGGAATCCATAAACGCAGAACTTGCTGGGCGCAAGGATTACGAAAGCCGTGAATATATGGCCTTGCTTGTGAGGATGAACGAACTCACCGACAGCCTCTCCATTACCCACAGCGACCAACCCATGGTACAGGCGCGCAAGACCCTCCTGGGCCTGGGCTTCAAGGACTCAGAGCTGTCCCGCAATACCGAGACCTTCTCTCAGGGCTGGAATATGCGCATAGAACTGGCCAAGATTCTGCTCCGAAACCCAGACGTGCTTTTGCTGGACGAGCCCACGAACCACCTCGACATTGAGAGCATAGAGTGGCTGGAGGAATATCTCAAGCAGAGCCGCAGCTCCCTGGTGCTCATTTCCCACGACTGCAAGTTCCTGGACAATGTCACGAACAGGACGGTGGAAATAATGCTGGGGCATATTCATGATTACAAGGTTCCATATTCCAAATATCTGGAACTCAGGGCTGAACGTATGGAACAACAACGTGCGGCCTATGAGAACCAGCAGCGCATGATAGAAAAGACTGAGGATTTCATCGAGCGCTTCCGCTACAAGCCAACCAAGTCCAATCAGGTGCAGAGCCGTGTCAAGGCCCTGGAAAAGCTTGAAAGGATAGAGATAGATATTGAGGACAAGAGCAAGCTGAATGTAAAATTCCCCCCTGCTCCACGCAGCGGTGACATTGTGTTCAAGGCTAGCGACCTTTGTGTCGGTTATGAGTCTGAGCATGGATTGAAGATGGTTTTCAAAGATGCCCAGATAGAAATAAGAAGGGGAGAGAAAGTGGCCCTCGTCGGCCGTAACGGCGAAGGAAAGACCACTCTTATGAGAGTGATAAACAGACAGTTGGACCCTGTTTCCGGAACTGCGGCCTGCGGACATAATGTGGTTGTGGGCTATTATGAGCAGAATCAGGAGGATGTGCTGGACAAGACCAAGACCGTATTCAGTACTCTCGATGACATAGCAGTGGGCGAGGTCAGGACCAAGTTGAGGGATATACTTGCCGCCTTCCTTTTTAAAGGTGAGGATATTGACAAGAGGGTGAGTGTCTTGAGCGGTGGAGAACGTGCACGTCTTGCCATGGCCAGGCTCATGCTCAGGCCGTACAATCTGCTCTGTCTGGACGAGCCTACCAACCACATGGATATTCGCAGCAAGGATGTTCTGAAGCAGGCCTTGTCGGCTTATGATGGCACAATAGTGGTTGTAAGTCATGACAGGGATTTTCTGGATGGACTTGTGGACAAGGTCTATGAATTCAGGGACGGTGCGGTAAAGGAGCATCTGGGTGGGGTGCAGGATTATCTGCGCGACCGTAAGCTCGAGAGCCTCAGGGAGTTGGAACGCAGTGCAGAAAGTCCTGCAGGCAGCAAGACGACATCCTCAGCCCTTAAAGTGCAGCCCGTTCAGGAAAGTGTCAAACCAGCTGCCGAGGGCAAGAAGTTTGTGTCCAAGGAGCAGCGCAAGATAATGCAGCAAGTCTCGGCTCTGGAGGCAGAAATAAGC
>CAMFRR010000069.1 GCA_945982095.1 uncultured Bacteroidales bacterium | reverse complement strand
CAGATAGTCAAGCATAAGGGGCAAGGCAATGGTGCCTTTTTTTGCGCAGTGCAGAGGAGTGCTGCCGGCTACGAGCCTGGCCCTGTAGGATTTGCGTACGCTCTTGGCGCTGAACTGAGCCTCTATGGCAACCTTGGCAGCCATATTCCTGGCATATACCATGACCCCGCTCGTATCCTGGTCCAGCCTGTGACAGGAATGCACCTCTCCGAAACGCTCTGCCAGCCAGTCCATAAGACATGGTGCAGCAGTCTTTCCCGGCACAGAGAGCATGCCTGAAGGCTTATCCACCACTATTATGTCCATATCCGAAAAAAGGAGCTGGGGCTCGCTGTGGAGGTAGGGAGCATCGAGAGGGTTGGGAGCCACTTCCAGGCCCCGCATCATCCATGTGAGCAAGGGGCCGCATTTTGCAGTGCATGAGGGATAGAAATGGCCCTGATGACGCACCCGGGAGCGTGGGGAACGCCCATACCAGAATTCCCCCATAGCCCTGGGAGTCATAGAGTTGCGATAGGCATAATTCAGAAGTTTAGGGGCAGCGCACTCCCCTGTTCCGCCAGGAGGCACCAGACCACGCTGTGCAAAGATATCGGCCACACTGGACTCTTCACCCAAAGCGTTCAAGACCTTGTAGCTGCCGAAAAGCCAATCCTGGAGCTGTTTGGAGGCAGATGCAGCCTCTTGGGAAAGGCCGGCCTCATTCATAGCCACAATCTCTGCTTCGCGGCAGCGGAAATAGCCGTCAGGTGCACTGTAGTCGAATATGGGCGGCACGAAACCCTCTATGACGGCAGAATTGCCTGCAAGACCTGAGAAGGCGAAGAGCGTACCCTCATCACAGACAAGAACACCCATCATCTTTCCTTCCCTGAACAGCTCATCCAGCTTGGAATCAGCCTCTATGCGTGCAATCAGCCGGCGTGAAGCATCAACGACCTCGGGAGCAGGGGTATAGCGGAAGGGATAGGTAAAAAACTTGTCCATAATTGACTATATTAACGCAAATTTAGTAACTTTGCCTGATTTTTCATTCATTTTAAGCCATGAACTTCGCATATTGCTCCGACAAATACCAGTACACAATGGGAAAATCATTCTACGACAGTGGAATGAAGGATCAGAAAGCCATCTTCAACTTTTTCTACCGCAAGGCTCCCGAAAACAACAACTGGGCCGTGGTCAGCGGTACGGATGACGTAGTGGAGATGATTATGAACCTGGGCAAGATGCCAGCCGATTTCTTCGACAGATTCCTTCCTGGAGAAGAATATGCAGAATACCGCAAATTCCTCAGCAATATGAAGTTCACCGGCAATGTGTGGGCCATGCGCGAGGGTGAGATAGCATTCCCTAACGAGCCCGTGATCATTGTCGAAGGTCCTCTGATCGAGGCTCAGGTTCTGGAGACCCCGCTGCTGTGCATAATGAATCATCAGATGGCCGTGGCAACCAAGGCTTCGAGGGTTTGCCGTGCCACAAGCCATCCTGTGAGCGAGTTCGGTTCCAGACGTGCCCATGGACCTTGGGCTGCAACCTACGGCGCCAAGGCAGCCATCATTGCAGGCTGCGCCAACACTTCGAATATACTTACAGGAGTATACCACGACTATGGCAGCACCGGAACCATGGCGCACAGCTATGTCACCAGTTTCGGCTGCACTGTGGAAGGAGAGCACACTGCTTTCTGCCGCTACATACAGACACACAGGGGCGAGCCCCTCATACTGCTCATCGACACCTACGACACCCTTAAATGCGGCATAAAAAATGCAATCAGGGCATTCAAGGAAAATGGTATTGATGACAGCTACAAGCCTGTTTACGGCATACGCCTGGACAGCGGAGACCTGGCATACCTCAGCCAGAGAGTACGCAAATTGTTGGATGCCAACGGATTGCACGAGTGCAAGATTTTCGCGACAAATGGTCTTGACGAATATCTCATAGCCGATCTGGAACGTCAGGGAGCCTGCATAGACAGTTATGGCGTAGGCGATGCCATAGCCACAAGCAAGGCAGCCCCTTGTTTCGGAGGAGTATACAAGCTCGTTCAGATTGATGACATGCCTGTGCTCAAACGCAGCGAAGACAAGATAAAACTGATAAATCCGGGCTTTCAGGTCACTTATCGCATCAGTCTCAAGGATGAGAACGGCAAATGGGTGAACGAGGCCGACTGTACCTGCCTGAAGGGAGATGCAATGGAGAAAGCCTTGTTACGCGGCGAGACAGTGACCATATTCGATGAATTCGACCGTTTCAAGCACAAGATGCTCGCAAAAGGATCATACAGGGTAAGGCTTATGCAAAACCCTGTCATAGAAAAAGGAGTGGCCGTCAACAAACACTACAGCCTTGCCCAGAAAAGGGAATATTTCCAGACTGTGCTCAACGGTTTCGACCCTTCAGAGAGAAGGCTCATCAATCCTCACTTCTACAAAGTGGACATAAGTGACGAACTTTACAGGCTCAAACTAAGCATATTGGACCGCCTCAACACAGAGATTGAATCATTTGAACTCTAAAAAAGCCATATTCGCCCTTTTGCTGAGCATACTTGTTGTGTTCAGCTGTCTTTCTGCGCCCATTGCGCGTTCTGGAATAAGCCCCGCATGGAGAGATTATATCCCTTCGAGACCGGCAACCTTGCTCAACAATGATGAAGATGAGGACGAGGATGACGAAGAGGACGATGATGAATATTATGATCCCCGCCTGCATATTCCTGACAGTGTGCTTGCAAGCTGGCCTGTGGACAGCCTTGCCGCCTATGCGGATTCCCTGCTCAGCCTCAACCCTATAGACAGCATAAGGATTGACGATGTGCTTATACCTTCAGAGGTGGACGATTCAATTCGGGCTGTAGTGGATTCTGTGTACCGACAGATCTTCATAAAGGATTCCACCGCGCGTGCCAAGGCCGAGTTCCAGCGCTGGTTCGACTCCCTTCCAAAGAAGGAGCAGAAAAAGTGGGTATTGGAAAATGTCACCATACCTAAGCAAAGGCGCAAGGCAGACAGCCTGTACCATGTCAAAGACAGCATCAAGGCCTACAGGGACAGCGTCATTGAGGCCACACCGCGCATACTTGAGACTTCCTTCATTCCTGACTCTCTGTGGTACAAGCGCATTTTGCTGCTCAAGCAGGACAAATATTTTTCTGAGTTCAGGAATATGCCTTTTGACACTTCCTACAATTACCATTTCTATGATTACTGGTTCTTCAAGGAAGATGTGAACGCCACCTGGCTGGGCGTAGCCGGTGGTCCTGCTCAATATTACAACGCCGACAAAAGGAAGGAAGAGGCCAATGCCATATTCTACAGCGCCATAAGACCATGGAGCTATGATTCTTCAGAACTTCCTCTATACAACACCAAAACCCCTCATACCGAACTTGCATATTGGGGCACACTGTTCGGCTCAGTGAAACGTGAGGAAATAAACCTCCGCTTCCTGACGACCCAGAATATAACCCCAAGGCTCAACGCCACCATAGAGCTCAACAAATGGGGAGCCGGCGGGCAGATGACAAACCAGAAGACCGCTTCCTATCATCTGGGCGTGGGTGTGAACTATCTGGGCAAAAGATACGCAGCGCACGCCGGGTGGATGCACGACCACGTGACAGCCAATGAGAACGGCGGTTTCGTAAGGCTTTCGGACATAAGAGATACGACACTCAACGCCGGCGAGCTGGAGGTCAACCTCAACGAAGCTTCCAGCAACCTTCTGAGGGAGACGGCCTTCATAAGCCACAACCTGCGCATACCTCTGGGCAAAGACTCGCTCACCACCGCATTCGTAGGCCACACCACCGAATTCACGATGTACAAACGCACATACAGCGACAACATCAGCAACAGCTACGGGCGCAATTTCTACAACGACGTATTCAACATCAACCCCAACAAGAGCAACGACACCCTTGGGGTTATGAAACTGGACAACAGGATATTCCTCAAATTGCAGCCTTGGAAGGAGGACTTTTTCATATCCAAGATAAACGTGGGCGTGGGCGACAAGCTGCTGCGCTATCTGGACTGCAGTCTTGATTCCGAGAACAAGCCTCTGCTGAGCAAGGTTTGGGAAAACAACATATATGCATACGCAGGCATTAACGGAAGGGTGAAAAAATATTTCAACTGGAGCGCAGATGCAAGGGTGTACTTTGCAGGCCGCGAAGCCGGAGACTTTGAAGTCAATGCTGGAGGCACCTTCAGCTTCTATCCTTTCCGCAGAGCCCGCAAGTCCCCAATAAGTCTGGGAGTGGATTTCCACACAGATCTCACCGCCCCGGACCACTACCATGAGAGAATACTGCTCAACCACTACAGTTGGGAGAACAGTTTCAAGAAAAGGTCTACGACACGAATTGCAGGCCGTCTGGACATACCGCGTTGGAAACTTGACGCCGAAGTGGCATATAACATATATGCCAACAACATATACTTCGACAATATGGGCATAGTGCAACAGAGCGACCATGCCGTGAACGTGCTGAGCGCATACCTTCGTAAGGAGTTCGTGGTGTGGAAGCTGCATTTCGACCACAGGCTGCTGTTTCAGTTCAGCTCGGACCAGGCCGTGATGCCTGTGCCTATGGTAGCCCTGAACCTGCGCTATTTCCTTCAGCTTGATGCAGTTAAGAATGTACTGCAGATTCAGATAGGAGCAAACGGCACCTGGAATACCAGATGGAATCTTCCGGCCTATAATCCTGAGCTTGGAGTATTCTACAATCAGGACAGCATGGCACTGGGAAACTGCCCTATGATAGACGTGTTCGTAAACCTACAGTGGAAGAGGGCCTGCATATTCCTCAAGGTGGAGAATGTAGGAGACGGATGGCCGCTGAAGAAGGGCAAGGATTATTTCACCTCTTACGGATATATCCACACCCAAAGGGGATTCAAGCTTGGAATATTCTGGCCATTCTACGTACAGCCGGCAAGAGGCGGAAAGAGCGGCGGACACGATCATGCGCCAAGGGGCGGAGCATCGGGCAGGAATCCGGGAGGCTCAGGAATGAGCTCTATGGGAGGATTCGGAGCTTCGGGCAAAGGCTCTATGAGCGGAGCCGGGGGCAGGAGATAACGCCTGAAAATCTGAAAGGGAGCAGGCAGCTACCTGTATTCTACGCTGCGGGCCGGCTCAATGCGTGAGATGAAAGCGCAAGGAATAAGCAGCATAATCATAATCGCAACGAAGGAAACAAGGTCTACGGCAACTATGAACAGAGGATCCAGCTCAATGGGTACATGGTTCAGGAAATAGTTGCCTGGGTCCAGTTTTATTAGATGAGTGTATTTCTGGACAAGGCACAGGCCAATGGCAAGGGCGTTGCCTGCCAGCATGGCTACGAACACCGACTTGGCGGCGGCAAGCAGAAAACTGAGTGAAATATCCCAGTTGTTCATGCCCAGGGTCTTGAGTATGCCTATATTGCCAATATTCTGGAAAAGCATTATAAGCAGACCGCCCACCATATTGAAGCCTGCCACTATTGTCATAATTATCAGCAAAATATCCACATTCATCCATATCACCTCCAGCCAGCTGAAAAGCTGGGCATAACGGGCACGAAGGGTAAGAGGGTACAAGTTCTCCGTCTCAGTCAGACCAGAGCCGTAATAAAGATAATCCGCAATGTCAGCCATCAGCATTGTCATCTCGACGACGACAAACTGTATCCCGA
>CAMFRR010000068.1 GCA_945982095.1 uncultured Bacteroidales bacterium | reverse complement strand
CCCGCAGCATCACGGCAAGCGTAGCCGAACACCGCCACACCACTCCCCTGCAGATGATCAACGACCGCACAATTCTGGAAGCCAAGCGTCTCTTGAAATATTCCAATCTGATAATCAAAGAGATAGCCTTCACGCTTGGCTTTGACGACCCTTCATATTTCGTCAAATTCTTCAAGCGTGAGGTGGGAATGCTACCCAAAGAGTACAGAGAAAGCCGCAGCTGAGAGAGGCTATTCCACTGTCACAGATTTTGCAAGATTGCGAGGCTGGTCCACGTTCCTGCCCTTGTAGACAGCTATGTAATAGGCCAGCAGCTGGAGAGGTATGGACACTACTATAGGCATGAGGCACTCTGAGCATACAGGAACCTCAATTACGTAGTCGGCGCTCTTGGATGCGTGCTCATCGCCATGGGCCATCACGGCTATTATCTTGCCGCCACGGGCCTTGATTTCTTCCATATTGCTCACGGTCTTGTCGTGAGTGTGATCTGGAGTAGCAATGACAACGGTAGGCATCTCAGTGTCAATCAAGGCTATAGGTCCATGTTTCATCTCAGCGGCAGGATAGCCTTCTGCATGTATGTAGGAAATTTCCTTGAGCTTGAGAGCGCCTTCGAGGGCTGTAGGATAATTGTAGCCTCGGCCCAGGTATATGAAGTTGTGGGCATAGGTGAATATTTTGGCAAGGTCTGCAATGACGCTGTCAGTAGAAAGCACTTCCTTGGTAATCTCAGGCAGACGCAGCATGTCGCGCACCACGGCATGCCTCTGCTCTTCTGTCATGGTACCTTTCATCTGAGCTATACACAAGGCCATCATTGCCATCACTGTCACCTGTCCGGTGAAAGCCTTGGTGGATGCCACACCAATCTCAGGTCCCACGTGAATATAAGTACCAGAATCAGTTACCCTTGCAATAGAAGAACCTACAGCGTTGCAAATGCCGTAAACGAAGGCTCCGGCCTTCTTGGCAATCTCAAGGGCAGCCAAGGTATCAGCCGTCTCACCTGACTGTGAAACGGCAATAACTATGTCATCCTTACGTATGATAGGATTGCGGTAGCGGAACTCTGAAGCATATTCCACCTCTACAGGAATACGGCACATATTTTCGAAAATGTGCTCACCTATGAGCGAAGCATGCCAGGATGTTCCGCAGGCTACGAAAATAATGCGTCCAGCATTGAGAAACTTCTCCTTGTTCAGGGCTACACCTGAAAGATATACTTCGAGGGTCTCAGGATTGATTCGGCCTCGTATACAGTCTACTATAGTATTAGGCTGCTCATGTATCTCCTTGAGCATGAAGTGCGGATAACCGCCCTTTTCGAGCTGTGAGATGGACAGTTCCAGACGGCGAATGTCCAGATGTCCGTCCTCATTATCCAAGGTCTTGATTTCCAAATCTTTACCCTTCTCGATTACGGCTATCTCACCGTCGTTCAGGTATGCGAAATCATTGGTATAGTCAATTATTGATGCAGCATCGGAGCTGAGGAAGTATTCGCCCTTTCCTATGCCTATTACCATTGGGCTGCTCTGCCTTGCAGCCACTATGCGGCTGTTGTTGCCCCTTTCTACCACTGCTATGGCATATGCGCCGACAACCTGCTTCAAAGCCAGACGCACTGCTTCTTCGAGAGAACAATCATTGCTCTGCTTGACATATTCAATAAGGTTTACAAGTACTTCGGAATCTGTACTGCTCTTGAATGTGTAGCCGTTCTGGATGAGGGCATCCTTGAGCACGCGGAAATTTTCAATGATTCCGTTGTGAATCAGGGCCAGATTGCCTGATGCGGAATAATGTGGATGAGCATTGCGGTCACTTGGTTCGCCGTGGGTGGCCCACCTGGTGTGCGCAATGCCCACACAGCCCCGTGTATCCTTCTCACTGATGAATTCTTCGAGTCCTGAAACCTTGCCTTTGCATTTGAAAACGTTGAGCTCTCCCTTGTCATTGACAATGGCCACTCCGGCACTGTCATAACCTCTATATTCCAACCTTTTCAGACCCTTGATGATAATTGGGCAGGCATCCCTGTCGCCAACATAACCTACGATACCGCACATAATAATTGAGTTTTTTAGTTAAGTCTTTGGAAATAAAGCCGCAAAGGTAGGAAAAAGATGAAAAAAACAAAACAGTGAATAAATTTTTTTGCATTCTAAGCCTTTTCGGAGAGTTCGAGCCACCTGGACTCCAGGCTGTCAATAAGTTCCATCAATTCTCCTATTCTCTGAGAATGATGCTGAATCTGCACGAAATCAAGTACACCCGAATTCAGTTCGGATTCGAGACTGGCTTTTTCGGCTTCGAGTTGAGGCAGGCTGGATTCAATGGATTCGAGTTCCCTCTGCTCTTTGTATGAGAGCTTGCGCTTGACTGTCTTTTGTTTGCCGTTATCAGAGGCAGTCTGCCCTGCTGCCAGCGTTCCCGCTGCGGCCTTTGCCTGTTGAGCCTCGTAGTCTTTGATATAAGCCCTGTATTCGCTGAAATTTCCAAGGAAGTCCTTGACCACGCCGTTGCCGCAGAACACGAGCAGATGGTCCACTGTCCTGTCCAGGAAATGCCTGTCGTGACTGACTATAAGCAATGAGCCCTTGAATGAGCAAAGGTATTCTTCCAGGATATTCAAGGTCATGATATCCAGGTCGTTGGTAGGCTCGTCAAGGATGAGCAGATTGGGATCTTTGGAGAGTATGGTAAGAAGGTACAGTCTGCGTTTCTCGCCTCCGCTGAGCCTTTCGACCCTGGTGTTCCACATTTCACGCGGGAAAAGGAACTGCTCCAGGAGTTTGGTATTGTCTACCACTTCCATCACCGTGTCGCCCTCCTTGAAGCTTATGCCTTCCTGACGGTAATAGGCCAGATTCAGGGAACTGCCCCTTTCTATGCTGCCGCTTACGCTTGCCCATGAGCCCAGAGTGTCTGTCAGCATATTTATGAAAGTGCTTTTGCCCACGCCGTTACGGCCCACTATTCCTATTTTGTCGCAGCGTTGGAATTTGTAGCTGAAGTGGTCGAGGTATATGCCTTTTTCATCCCTTATGGTGATGTCGTGGCAGTCGAAAATTTTGTTTCCGAGGCGTGAGCCGGCATTTACCCCACTGAGGCTCAACTCCTTGGTCCTGTAAAGTGCTTCGGCCCTGTCTTTAAGCTCGTAAAAGGCGTCAATGCGGTATTTGGCCTTTCCGCTGCGTGCGCAGGGAGTGGCGTGAATCCATTCGAGCTCGCGGCGCAGCAGATTGCGTACCTTGTCTGTATTGGCGTTATAGTTGGCGATACGCTCTTCACGTTTTTCAAGGAAGTGCTGATAATTGCCCTTATAGCTGTAGAGAGCCCCGTGGTCCAGTTCCATGACTATGTTGCAAACACGGTCCAGGAAGTAACGGTCGTGGGTAACCATAAAAAGGGTACAGCGGCTGCGTTTGAGGAAGGCTTCGAGATATTCAATGGCGTCTATGTCCAGATGGTTTGTAGGCTCATCCATTATATAGAAGTCTGCATCCATGGCAAGCATCTGGCTGAGCGCCACTCTCTTGACCTCGCCTCCACTAAGGCTGCCCATAAGACGAGAAGGGTCGTGCAGACGGAAATTGCTGAGCTGTTCGCGCAGTCTCTGCACAAATTCCCGCTGTTCCTCATCAGTAAAGCCTTGCCTTGCCTGATGCGAGGCCTTAAGCACCTGATCCATAATGCTCAACTGGGGATCAAAGTCATAGTCCTGGGACAAGAACGATATACGTATCTGTCTGAGAAACATCACTTTGCCTCCTCGGTCGCTGCCGTCCTCCCCCGCCAGTATCCTCATAAGGGAAGTCTTGCCGCTGCCATTAGGCGCAATGAGGGCGATTTTGTCGCCCTCATTGATATTGAATCCTATATTTTCGAAGAGAACTTTCTGTCCATAGGATTTGGACAGGTTCTCAACCTGGAGATAGCTGGCCATCCTTATTTGGCGTCCATAGCCTGGCAGGCTGTTATTGCCACCATCTTGTAAATGTCATCCACGCTACAGCCGCGGCTGAGGTCATTCACAGGACGAGCTATACCCTGAAGTATAGGACCTATGGCATCTGCACCGCCGAGACGTTGTACAAGTTTGTAGCCTATGTTGCCCACCTCAAGGTTAGGGAATACGAGCACATTGGCCTCGCCTGCGATTGCGCTGCCCGGAGCCTTGCTCTTGCCCACTGAAGGCACGAGAGCTGCGTCTGCCTGAAGTTCGCCGTCAATCTTGAGTTCAGGAGCGAGTTCTTTTGCCAGACGAGTAGCCTCAACCACCTTGTCGACCACCTCATGCTTTGCCGAACCCTTGGTAGAGAAAGACAGCATTGCAACCTTAGGATCTGCAAAACCTGCCACGCTCTTGGCTGTCTGTGCAGTACATACTGCAATCTGTGCCAGCTGGTTGGCGTCAGGCATAGGAGTAACGGCAACATCGCCCACTACGAGCACTCCTTCCTCTCCATACTGAGGCTGCTGGGTCACAAGGAGCATTGCGCCGCTCACGCAAGTGATGCCTGGAGCACATTTGATGATCTGAAGGGCAGGACGAAGGGTGTCACCTGTAGTAGAGAGGGCACCGCTGATCTGTCCGTCGGCATCTCCGCTCTTGATGATGAGACAACCGAAATAAAGAGGGTTCTGTACGAGTTTGGCAGCCTGCTCCATAGTCATGCCCTTGGCCTTGCGCAGCTCATAGAGCAGCTCAGTGTACTGCTGAGTCTTCTCGGAAGTAGCCGGATCTATGATGGTTGCGCCACCTATATGTTTGAGGCCCAGTTTCTCGGCATATGCAAGGATTTCCTCTTTATTGCCAATAAGTATGATGTCTGCAAGTCCATCGGCAATGGCCTTGTCAGCTGCCGTAATGGTGCGCTCCTCCAGAGATTCAGGGAGCACGATGCGCTGCTTGTTGGATTTAGCACGCGCGATGATATTGTCAATAAGTGCCATTTTTGCGAATATTAGTCATTGAGTGCATTTACGATATTCATTGTGTCACGGGCAATCATCAGTTCCTCATTTGTTGGGATGATGGCCACTTTAACCTTGGATTCAGGAGTTGAAATCATACGCTCTATGCCACGGCAGTCGTTGGCCATATGGTCGAACTCCACGCCCAGGTAAGTGAGGTTCTCGCACACGCGGCGGCGTATGTGACCGTTGTTCTCGCCTATACCGCCTGTGAATACGATGAGGTCCACACCGTTCATCTCAGCCACGTATGCGCCAATGGTCTGTATGATGTCGTGGGTAAGTTTCTTGAGGGCCAGCTTGGCGCGAGGGTTTCCGGCTGTGGCTGCGTCTGAACAGTCACGGCAGTCGCTGCTCACACCGCTGATTCCCAACAAGCCTGATTTCTTGTTCATGATAGTGTTCATTTCAGCGCTGCTGAGACCTTCCTTATCCATGAGGTAGCACATGACCATAGGGTCTATAGTACCGCAGCGTGTGCCCATGAGCAAGCCCTCAAGCGGAGTGAGACCCATGCTGGTCATCACGCATTTACCGTTCTGTACCGCTGCGATAGAGCTGCCGTTGCCAAGGTGGCAGGTGATGATCTTGCTGTTGGCAAGGTCGAGGCCGGCGAATTCGGCACTGCGTGCGCTCACATATTTGTGCGAAGTGCCGTGGAAACCATAGCGGCGTACACGGTATTTTTCGTAATACTCGTAAGGAATGCCGTAGATGT
>CAMFRR010000067.1 GCA_945982095.1 uncultured Bacteroidales bacterium | reverse complement strand
GCATATATTCAAGCTGCAACAGCCTGGAAGAGTTGAGCATTGCCGAAATGCGCACAGACATATTTGGCAGCAGACCAGACAAGAATGCGGCCAACAAGAAAATCAACATGTTCCGCCGCTGGATGGTGCGCCGTGACGGCATTGTGGATCTGGGCCTGTGGAAAGACACAAGTCCTGCCTCCCTGCTCATACCCCTGGACGTTCATGTACACAATTCCGCCAGAGAGCTGGGCATAAGTTCGCGCAACTCCACAGACATTCGCACTGTAATGGAAATCACTGAAGCATTCAGGGACATTTTCCCAGAAGACCCCTGCCTGGGCGACTTCGCACTTTTCGGACACGGTATAGATAAACAGTCACGCTGAATCCCATGCCAAAAATGTATATCATATCGGGATGCAACGGTTCGGGCAAGACCACCTGCACCTATTCCCTGCTGCCTGAGCTTCTGGAATGCAGGCAGTTCGTGAACTCGGACGAGTTCGCAAAGTCCATATCGCCCTTCAACCCTTCGGCTGCATCAGTCAGGGCGGGACGTTATATGCTCATGAAGGTCAACTACTTGCTTCAGAGACGCGAGACTTTCAGCATAGAGACCACACTTGCCACCCGTACCCTGGTGCGCATTGCCCAGAAGGCCCAGAAACTTGGTTACGAGGTCACTATATTATATTTCTGGCTCAGCAGTCCTCAGAAGGCCATTGAAAGGGTGCGCAACCGCGTGAAGTCGGGCGGCCACGACATACCGGAAGAAGTGATAAAACGCCGCTATTATATGGGCCTGGATTACCTCTTCAACTATTATATTCCTGTGTGCGACCATTGGATTCTAGCCGACAACAGCGAGCCGCCTTTCCGCGTCATAGCCCAAGGTTCAAAACATAATCAGGACGAGCTCATTGTCAAGGACCATAAAACCTTGGAAATCATCAAGACACTTACGATGTCGGCCAAGAAGCTCAGCGAGCAGAACAGCAAGGTCAGCGAGCTCGAGGCCCAGGACAACATTTAAGGAAAGCATGGATAACAGTTTTTATTTGAATATGTTCCATACTTCGGTCGAAGATATGGACAGAATAATTGCGGCAGCCCTCTCCGGGGGCTGTAATTACGCAGACCTGTATTTTGAAAACACCTTGTACCGCAGCCTCACTCTCAAGGACGGGGCTGTGGCATCCGGAGGCGTACACGTCGATTACGGAGTGGGAATACGCTCGCTATGCGGTGGCAAATGCGGCTACGCATATTGCGAGAACACAGATTTTCCCGACATGCTCAAAGCTGCAAAGGCAGCTTCTTCAATAGCCCTTTATCCCGACCAAAGAGAGTGGAAGGGTTTCGGGCCATCGAAAACTTCAGCTATGGAAGACAAGGCTGCCGGGTTATGGGAGATGGCAGACAACAGGAGGCTTATGGAAATCCTTGAGCTGCTTGAAAGCAAGCTGCGCGCCCGTGACAGCAGGATAATAAAGGTGATAGGCAAAATCAGCGGCAGCGACAGCTATATTATGATGTACAATTCATTGGGTGAGCTGCGCTGCGACAGCAGACCCATGGGCAGCCTCAACGCCAGCATCATATTCAGCGCCGGGCAAGATGGGCCTGATGGGGCGTCAAGAACGGAAAACCGCAGTTCGGGCCTTAGCTTCCGCCTCGGTCCTGAGATGTTTGAAGAGTCTATGGTGGACCAGCTCGTGGACACTTTGTGTTCAGGAATAGACCGCTGTCTGGAGGCAGGCCGTCCTAAAGGAGGACGCATGCCTGTGGTGATGGGAGCGGGAGCCTCGGGAATATTGCTGCATGAAGCTATGGGCCATGCATTCGAAGCTGATTTCAACCGCAAGGGCCAGAGCATATTCTGCGACAAGATGGGTCAGCAAGTGTGCCCTAAGGGAATAAATATAGTGGATGACGGAACTTGGACTGACAATAGGGGCGAGCTGCGCTATGATGATGAGGGCATAGCGGGACAGAAGACCTATATGGTTGAGGACGGCGTACTTACTTCTTATCTTCACGACAGGCTCAGCGCCTCTTATTATGGGGTTGAACCCACTGGAAACGGACGCCGCGAGGGATTCCGCTATCCCCCTATCCCACGTATGAGGCTTACCTATATGGAGAGTGGCAATGATTGTCTTGAAGATATGATAAGCAGCATAGACAAAGGCATTTACGTGGACGAGTTCAGCAATGGACAGGTGAAGATAGGAGAAGGCGACTTCACTTTCTATGTGAAGAGCGGCTACGAGATAGAGAACGGCAGGCTGACCCGTCCTATAAAAGACATCAATGTAATAGGCAACGGCCCGCAGGCCCTCTCGGACATAGTGATGGTGGGAGCCGACCTGAAAATCGACAACAGCACCTGGACCTGCGGAAAGGAGCAGAGCGTGCCCGTGGGTTGCGGAATGCCTTCCGTAAAAGTCAGAGAACTCACTGTAGGAGGGGAATAAGAGATGAACACAATTGGAATCATTAATGAAAACGAGAAGGTCCTGTGTCGTGCCTGCATGGAAAAGGCTATGGAATGCGGAGCTTCGGCTGTAAGGGTGTCTCTGAGCAAAAGCATACAAAACAGCATAAGCATACTTGACGGCGAGGTGGACAAGATATGCTACAACGAAGACAGGAGCATATACCTTAACATATATGCAGGCGGACGCTATGGATGCTACAGCACCAACAGACTCAAATCCAAGGACTTGGATAGCTTCGTAGACATGGCGGTACAGACCACTGCGCTCATGGCCCCGGACCCTTGTCGCGGGCTGCCTATGCCCCACACCAAAGCCACAGCCTGCACCGACGGCTGCGAACTGGAACTCGCCGACCCATCATACCACGACATTTCCCAGGAAAGCAAAATAGCTGCAGCCCTGGCAGCCGGCAAGATAGGCCAAAGCTACGAGTCTCTCGAATGTGAGTATTCCGACAATATGGACGACAACTACATCATAGACTCCGACGGCTTTGAGGGCAGACACACCGAAAGCTCATTCGGATTTTGCTGCGAGATTGTCATAGAAGACCCGGAGGGCAACAAGCACAGCGCATACAAATGGACCTCTGCCCCATTCCACAAAGATTTCAAACCCGGAGAGCTGTGCAGGCAGGCATATGAAGAAGCCCTTTCTCAGTTCTGGCCCAAGCCTGTCAGCAACGGCAAGAAGACTGTAGTGGTGATGGCAAAATGCGCCTCACGCCTCATAGGTCCCATCATTTCGGCCCTGGACGGAAACAGCATGCAGCAGAAGCTCTCCTTCCTGCAGGACAGCATGGGCAAACAGTTATTCCCTGAGAGCTTCAACCTCTATGATGACGCCACACGCAAAGGCCGTGCAGGCAGCAGGCTGTTCGACACCGAGGGAGTGGCAGTGCATGAAGGACCCATCATTGAGAAGGGAGTGGTAAAGCGCTACTTCGTAAACAGTTATTGCGCCAAAAAGACCGGTATGGAGCCCACAGTAGAGGGGCCTTCGCGTCCATGTGTACTCCCCTTTATTTGCAATTCAGACAAAAAAGAGATATCTTTGGAAGATATTATGCGCGAATGCGGCGAAGGCATTGTAGTCAGCGGCTTCAACGGAGGCAACTGCAACCCTGCAAACGGCGATTTCTCTTTCGGCATAGAGGGTTATGCTTTTGAAAACGGAAAAATCACCCACCCTTTGGAAGAAGCCCTGATGACAGGAAACATGCTGGAGCTGTGGGGCAACTTCAAGGCTGCCGGCAGCGACGCATTGGCACATGCAAGGTGGCAGATACCGAGCCTGGCCTTTGGAAATGTAGATATAAATACTTAATAACAAATAGATTATGAAAATTGAAAACAAAAAGGTTGTAGAGCTTATATATGAGCTCATCGTTGATGGAGAACTTGCCGACAAAACTACCAAAGAGCGTCCACTGGACTTCATTCAGGGCATGGGATATCTCCTTCCCCTCTTTGAAGCAAACATCGAAGGCAAGGAACCGGGCGACAGCTTCGCCTTTACACTTGAGCCTGAGAACGGCTACGGCCTGTGGAAGGAAGAGATGGTCATAGACCTTCCTATGGAGGCTTTCGAGGTGGAAGGCAAAGTGGCTGAAGACCTTTTGAAAGTTGGAAACATCATACCTCTGATGAACCCTATGGGCGGTGTAGTTCCGGGCAAGGTACTGGAAGTTACAGAGGCTACAGTGAAGATGGACCTCAACCATCCTATGGCAGGCAAGGTGCTCAATTTCAGCGGCGAAATCCTCACAGTTCGTGACGCCACAGAGAAAGAGCTCACTGAAGGTCTGCATGGCGAGTTCGTACAGAAGCATGAGTGCAGCTGCGGCTGCGGCCACGATCATTGCAGCGACTGCGAGGGTTCTTGCGGCGAGCATGATGGAGAGTGCTGCGGTGATCATGAAGGCGGCTGCTGCGGCCACGAAGGCGGCTGTTCTTGCGAATAGTACATATAACAACACGCTTACTTAAGTGAAGACAAGCGTTGTCATACTTAATTGGAATGGAAGGGACTTTCTGAAGAAGTACCTTCCATGTCTTTTGGACAGTCTCCAAGGCTACGATGATGTGGAGACTGTGGTTGCCGACAACGCTTCTACAGACGGCTCAAGGCAATTGCTGGCCGAAGAATTTCCCCAGGTCAGGCTTATACAGCTTTCTAAAAACTATGGATTTGCACAGGGCTACAATCTGGCCCTCAGGAAGCTCGATTCAGAGCTGTTCATACTTCTGAATTCTGATGTGGAGGTAAGCCCCGGTTGGATTTCTCCCCTTCTGGACTGGATGGAATATCATCCTGAGTGCGGAATATGCGCCCCTCTGCTCCACAGGACAGACCAGCGCGACAGCTTCGAATATGCAGGGGCGGCCGGGGGCTACCTGGACAGGTGGTGCTACCCTTTCTGCCGCGGCCGCGTAATGGATATGCTGGAGAAGGACGAAGGCCAATACTCAATACCTCAGGAGATGCTTTGGGTCACCGGTGCGGCACTTGTAGTCCGAAGCGAAGTTTTCAAGGCCCTGAAAGGTTTCTGCGGGGATTTCTTCGCCCATATGGAAGAAATTGACCTGTGCTGGAGGGCAAGAATTGCGGGTTGGAGAGTGAATATAGTACCACGCAGCGTGGTATATCACGTGGGCGGCGGTTCCTTATCCCCCGACTCTCCATTCAAACTCTTCCTCAACTACAGGAACAACCTGCTGATGATGAGACGCTGTCTGCCATATACTTATGCCGTACACAAGCTATATAGTCTCTTGGGGGCTTTAACTATGCCGGATGAAGGCCCTGACCTGATTCAGAACTGCGACTACATTTTCAATGTGGAATGTGACCAGTTCATGCGCAAGCAGCTTGTGGAACTGGCTGCAGAAACGGCCTCGGTGAAGACAGAGTCTACCATTTTCATCAGAATGGTGCTGGATGGTTTCGCTGCCTTGGTCTACCTGCTGAGCTTCCGTTCCAAAGCTTTCAAAGCAGTGATAAAGGCCCACAGGGAATATAGGAAAATAAGCCATAAGGTGGAAATTGTCAAAATAAAGCAGTACCTGAACAGGATGATGAAAGACAGTGGTACGGAAATTCCCCGTGTGCTCCTGAGCCAGGAATGCGACAACGACAATGCAGGAGACGACAAGTTCAGGTTCAAGGGAATGTGGAGCAAATGGATTGTTGCCCAGAGGCTTATCCATAGCGGAGACATGTTTGACAACATAAAAG
>CAMFRR010000066.1 GCA_945982095.1 uncultured Bacteroidales bacterium | reverse complement strand
CCCACATACCTTTCGGCTTCAATTCTGTCGCAAAGTGCAGAATCTGCAATAAGGGCCGCCACCGTTACACCGAGGTCTGAAGCCATCTTCTCCGCTATGTGGTATGCCTCAGGATGTACTGCAGAATTATCCAGAGGATTCTGCGCCCCGTCAATTCTCAAAAATGCAGCACAGAGTTCGAAAGCCTTGTCACCCAGACGTTTAACCTTACGCAACTGCTCTCGAGACAAAAAAGAGCCTATTTCATTCCTGTATGCGACTATATTTGAGGCAAGGGACGGACCCACTCCTGAAACATAGGACAGAAGATATTCTGAAGCTGTATTCAGGTTGACTCCGACGCTGTTAACACAACTCTCAACCACATCGTCCAGCTTTTCCTTGAGCAAGGCCTGGTCCACATCATGCTGGTACTGTCCCACACCCAAAGATTTGGGATCTATCTTCACAAGTTCCGACAGAGGGTCCATCAGACGGCGGCCTATGGACACAGCCCCTCTTACTGTAATGTCCTGATCCGGAAATTCTTTGCGCGCAATATCCCCGGCCGAGTAGACAGATGCACCGTCTTCGTTCACGCTGTATATCTTGATTTCGGCAGGCATAGGAACTTTGCGCAGGAAATCCTCAGTCTCGCGGCCAGCTGTGCCATTGCCCACGGCTATGACCTCAGGTTTATAAGCCTGAATCATCGCTGACATCTGTTGTATGGCCTTAACTTTCTGATTAGCAGGAGGATGTGGGAATATTGTCTCGGCATGGAGCAGAGAACCGTTGGCATCCAGGCATACCACTTTGCAGCCTGTACGGAATCCGGGGTCAATGGCAAGGGTGGCTTTGCCGCCCACAGGGGCCGCAAGCAGAATCTGGCGCAGATTCTCCCCGAATATCCTTATTGATTCCAAGTCAGCTTTCTGCTTTGCAGCACGCAAAACCTCTGTCGTAATCGAAGGCAGCAGAAGACGGTTGAACGCATCCTCTACGGTCTGATCCAGAAGCTTACGCATTGACGCTGTAGGGTATGGTTTGCCTTTGGAGAATTCATAATATATTTTCTTGAGACAGGCATCCTCCCTGGGATCTATTTTGATAGATATAACACCCTCGTTATCAGCCCTTAAGACAGCCAGAATCTGGTGTGGAGCCATACGTTGCAGAGGCATCCTGAAATCGAAGTAGCTGCGGTACTTGGAGGCTCCATCCTTGGAATCAGCTCCCTTGGCCTTCTTGCACACAAGATGTGAATGTGAAAATTCCCGCCTCATTGCTTCCCTTACACTTGCCATCTCGCTTATTCCCTCAGCCACAATGTCATTGGCGCCGGATATGGCAGCCTCAACGTCCAGCTCAGTATCGAGCCCTGAGACCATAGCCTTGGCCTCGGCATACGGGTCGCGGCAGCTTATGTTCCAGAATTTGTCGGCAAGGGGCTGAAGGCCCAGCTCACGGGCAGCTGTAGCCCTGGTGCGACGTTTTGGTTTATAAGGCAGATACAAATCCTCCAACACATTGGGATCCACACAGTTCTCTATGCTATCCCTCAGTCCTTCCGTCAAGGCTCCGGCCTGCTCAACGGTCTCCAATATGGTCTTCTTGCGCTTTTCCATCTGCTCGAAAAGCTCTGAATAATGGCGTATCTGAGCCACATCCACTTCATCCAGGCCGCCTGTCTTTTCCTTACGGTAACGGCTTACGAAAGGTATGGTGGCACCTTCTGAGAGCAAAGACGCACAATTCTCAACCTGCCAGGCCTTGACTTGCAGCAAGGAGGCCAGATGCTGTATATAGATTTCTTTCATGGGGAGGAATAATCTTTAGCTTGAGTTCCGCAAATGCGAAACTGCATTCATCAATCGTGGCTCACTTCCTGGAGGCGTGAGCGGTACTCGGTAAAAATCTTGGATTTGGATATGAAGCCCAGGTATTTGCGTTCGCCTGCACTCACAACGGGCAGGTTCCATGCGCCGGTATTCTCAAATTTTTTCATTACCTGTTGCATATTGTCCGTATCATATATATAATCCGGAGCCGACTGCATGAAATTGTAAACGTGCATCTTATCATACAGTTCGGACTTGAACATATCCTTGCGCACATCATCCAGAGACACAAGGCCCTGGAAGCGGTGGCGTTTATCCACAACAGGGAAAATATTACGCTTTGACGCGGCCACTGCATTCACGAATTGTCCAAGACTGTCCTCTATATCCACAGTCTCAAAATCTTCCTCTATGAAATCCTGTACTTTCAAAAGAGTCAGCACGGCCTGGTCCGAATCGTGGGTAAGAAGCTCACCGCGGGCCGCAATACGCTTGGTGTAAATGGAATATGGATCCACAGCGTGGGAAATGCCATATGAAATGGTGGATGTGAGTATGAGAGGAATCAGAAGATCGTAGCCGCCTGAAATCTCGGCAATGAGGAAGATTGCAGTCATTGGAGCCTGCATCACACCTGCCATGAGGCCGGCCATGCCTACCAGCACGAAATTGGCCTCAGGCACGCTGAAAGCAGAAGCTCCGAACATCATGTTTATGAGCCTCGCCACCAGGAATCCGGCAATTCCTCCAATGAAAAGGGTAGGACCGAAGGTACCGCCCACGCCTCCTCCGGCATTGGTAAAAGTCATGGAAAATACCTTGAGTATGAGAATCAGCAGGAAGAAAACCGGAATGAGTGCAGGTTTGGACAGGAAGAAGTCCAATGGAGAAAGCCCGGTGTAGTCAGGAGTCTTGCCCGCAAGAAGTACCTGCAGGTCTGTATATCCCTCACCATAAAGAGGGGGAAAGAGGAATATGAGCAAGCCCAAGCCCACAGAACAAATGGCCCATTTTACATATGGGTTAGAAATCTGCTTGGCCTTGTCTTCCAACCACATGGTGGTGCGGTTGAAATACATGGAAAAGAGGGAACAGAATATTCCCAGCACTATGTAGGCGGGGATGTTCTGCATGGCAAAGGGTGTTACGTTGCAGCTGAACTGCGCAGTGGTGCCGCTGAAAAGGCATGAAATCACGGTGGCTGACACGGTGCTGAGCAGAAGGGGCAGCATGCTGGTCATGGAGATATTGAAAAGCAGTATCTCCAAAGTGAACAGAATGCCTGCCAGCGGAGCCTTGAATATTCCGGCCACGGCACCGGCTGCACCGCAGCCCAGAAGCAGGGTCACATCCTTGTGGGACAAGCCCATGAACCTCGCGACATTGGAGCCTATGGCGGCGCCTGTATAGACGATTGGAGCCTCGGCTCCGACAGAACCGCCCATGCCTATGGTGATGCCTGAAGTGATTATGGAACTCCACATATTGTGGGCCTTAATGCGGCTTTCATTCTTGGAGACGGCAACCAGTACCTTAGTAACACCATGTCCGATGTTATCCCTGACCAGGTATTTTACCAGAAGCAGGGATATGAGCATACCCAAGCCGGGCAGGATTGCATACATGAATGACATGCTTCCGTCAATCCAGCCCGTAGCCAGGGAACGTATGTTGTGAATCAGAAAATGCAGCAGTACTGAAGCAAAACCGCAGGCGGTGCCCACCAACAATGCCAGTATGAGAATTAGTTTTCGCTGGGAAATCCTGGAACTGAAATTTATCAGTCTACTCCGAATCAGCTGAATCATCCTCGCCATTGCTGTACTGGGAGATATTTTCGTCAGGAATGTTCTCCTGATCTCCATCATCCGAAGTATCGTCAGAATTCAGCCAATTCTCTATATCTTCAGCTGCGTCAACATTGACATTGACCTTTACAAGCGCTATGCACTGATCAGTCTCTATCGTTACGGCATAAAAAGATGTGCCGTCCGGCTTGTCATATTTGTTTGCATCCGGGAGATAATCAATCACGCCTTTCGGGTACTTCTCATCAAATGCAGCACGCAGCATGTCGTCCATGTTGTCGTAGCTGACAACTCTTCTCTTCTTGTTTGTGTTGATCATAGGTTTAGTCTAAATTTGCGCTGCAATATTAGAACAATTTTTCTGTCCGACAAAAAATATTTACATTTTCTCAGGCAGTTCAATGCCGAGCACTGACATGGCTTTACGTAACACGCTGGCAATCGTATTTATAAGTACCAGACGCACAGCCACTATGCTCAAATCCGTCTCTTTGAGTATAGGTGTCTGCTGGTAATACTGATTGAAAAGTTTGGCAAGCTCATAGGCGTAATTGGCCACCAGAGCCGGAGAATGCGCAGCTGCTGCTTCCGAAATCTTGCCCGGGAAGGCAGAAAGAATCTTGATGATTCTGGTCTCTACAGGACTGTATTCCGTCTTTCCTTCAAGGCTGTCTGCAGAGAAGGCAATACCCTGAGCGTCCGCCTTGCGCAGAATAGAGCATATACGCGCGTGGGTATACTGTATGAAAGGGCCTGTATTTCCGTTGAAATCAATGGATTCCTTAGGATCGAAGAGCATGGTCTTCTTAGGGTCCACCTTGATTATGAAGTATTTGAGGGCTCCGAGTCCTATCATATGGAAGAGCTTGTCCTGCTGCTGCTCGTCCATGCCGTCCAGCTTGCCCAATTCCAGAGAAGTCTCACGGGCAGTCCTGTACATATCGTTTATGAGGTCATCAGCATCTACTACGGTTCCCTCACGGGACTTCATCTTGCCCTCAGGAAGTTCAACCATGCCGTAAGAAAGATGGTAAATGGCATCGCTCCAGTCAAAGCCCAGTTTCTTGAGAATAAGCTTGAGAACCTGGAAATGATAGTTCTGCTCGTTGCCCACCACATATATTTCCTCATCCAGCTTGTATTCCTCGAAACGCTGTTTTGCAGTTCCAAGGTCCTGGGTCATGTAGACTGAGGTGCCGTCTTTACGCAAGAGCAGCTTGCGGTCCAGTCCGTCTGAGGTAAGGTCACACCATACGCTGCCGTCCGGCATACGTTCAAACACGCCCATATCAAGGCCCTGTTGCACCAAAGCCTTGCCGTTGAGATAGGTCTGTGACTCATAATACACCCTGTCGAAGGAAATGCCCAGGTCTTTGTATGTTTTGTCGAAGCCGGCATAAACCCAGGAGTTCATCTTTTCCCAAAGGGCACGTACCTCCGGGTCTCCATTCTCCCACTTGAAAAGCATATCCTGAGCTTCGAGCAGGGACGGGGCATTCTTTCCTGCCTGTTCCTTCGCACTTTCCTCATCCATTCCCTCAGCCAGGTATTTTTCCTTAAGTTCGGCCACCTCTTTCTTGTAGATGTCGTTGAAGGCTACATAGCAGTCGCCCACAAGGTGGTCACCTTTTTTGCCGCTGGTCTGCGGTGTGGCGCCATTGGCAGTCTTCAGCCAGGCGAGCATGCTCTTGCAAATGTGTATACCCCTGTCGTTGACGAGGTTCACCTTAATGACCCTGTTGCCCGCAGTTTCGAGCAGTTTGGCCACTGACCAGCCTAGCAGATTGTTGCGTATGTGTCCGAGGTGCAGAGGTTTGTTGGTATTCGGAGAAGAATACTCCACCATAATGGTCTTACCTGTAGGTGGAAGCTGGCCATAGTCCTGTGTTGAAGCTATTCCGCGCAGAACCCCGTTCCAATAGACGCCTGAGAGGCATATGTTGAGGAAGCCCTTCACCACATTGAAAGAAGCTATGTCGCTGCTGTGGGCTGTCAAATATTCTCCTATCTCCTGAGCCGTGGCATCGGGAGCCTTGCGGCTCATTTTCAGCAGAGGAAACACCACGAGGGTAAAATCACCCTCAAACTCTTTCCTTGTAGGGCTGACCTGCATAAGATCCAGCCCGGCCTTCACGCCATAAAGGGCCTCTACGGCCTCCTGTGCCATAGCGGCAATCAATATTTCCGGATTCATTATATTATGTTCGAGTAAAAAAAATTTCCCAAAGTTAAGACAAGTATGCCGTCTGTCTCTTATAC
>CAMFRR010000065.1 GCA_945982095.1 uncultured Bacteroidales bacterium | reverse complement strand
ACAGCTCTCCACCGTGGAATATATTTTTGTGGTAATAGCTCAGCTCAGGAGATATACCCCAAAGTCCGGCGGTGTTGATTGATGCCTCCAGCCCCAGTTTGAAGCCCTGGGCCCTGCTTTTGCCCAGCTGTATGTCGCAGTCTACAATGTTCTGGCCTTCACGGGGCTTGAGCTGCATGTTTACGGCGTTGAAATATGAAATGCTGCTATAGCGTGAGTACTGAATGTTTATCAGCCTGTCACTATAGCGCATGCCGCTGCGCAGCATGTTGAGGTCCTTGAGCACCTTCTCCCTGAATTTCATGTCCTCCGGATACGAAAGAGAGATAGTGCCTATCTTGTACCTCTGCATCTTGCGTATAACATCGGAACTTTCGTTTCGGGTATGGCTGCCTACCTTTATTTTGAGCTTTGCCATGCCCGGAGTGCTGCTCGTGTCTGCTTCAAAAAAGAAATAGTTTTTGGAGAAGTCATAGAAGCCCCGGTCATGCATATGATTTGCTGAACGTACGCTCTCGTTTTCCAGCATCTCTTCGCTCAGCCAGCCGCCTTTTCTTATGGAACAGTTCAAGGTGTCGGCGTAAAAATCTTTGCTGAATTCAGCATTGTCAGGAGGAAGTTCAAATGCTATGTCGGAAATCTTATATCTCTTGCCCAGGGTGACATAATATTTTACCTTCGCCTTCTTGTACTTGCTGCTGTCCACTACTGCCTCCACCTTGGAATCATAATAGCCAATGTACTCAAGGTGCTCTGTGATGTTGCCTATACTGCTGGTTACCAATGTACTGTCGTAAATTACAGGAGCAGTTCCCAGCTTATGTACAAACTTGTCCCAGCCTCCGCCTTTGCCGTTTTCCCAATTGTAGACATAGAGGAAAGGATTCCAACCACCGGCTGTCTGTTTGAGATATGGGCTAAGCTCGGAAGGGTTGAATTTCTTATCGTTTGTTACACTGATTTTGGTGGATGTCAGACGACGTTCCCCTTCCTGCAGCACCTTGATGGTACTGCAGCCGTATGCCATGAAGAACAAGCTGCAAATGGCAAGAGATAAGCTGCTATGTTTGAGGAACTTGGACATTATCAGCGTCTTTTGAATTCTGATACGGTGATGGCGGTGGCCACCGCTGCATTGAGGCTTTCTGAACCCTGTCCTTTTGCAAAGGAAGGTATGGTGAGGCGTCTGGTGCAAGCCTTTGATACAGAGTCGCTAATGCCATTGGATTCGTTTCCTGTGACAATGATGCGTGCCCTGTCTGAAGACAGCTCTGCCTCATATATGTTTTCCCCCTCAAGGAAAGTGCCAAAAACTTCCGCATCGTTGCGGGAGCATAGTTCAGCTATGCTGCAATAATGGAAATCAACTCTGAAAATGGCCCCCATAGTGCTTTGGACAACCTTAGGATTGAAAATATCCACAGAATCGGGGGCTGCGAATACCCCGTCAAGGCCGAACCAGTCGGCAATACGCAATATGGTGCCCATGTTTCCGGGATCACGTATTACGTCCAGCGCGAGATACAGACCATCCTTCTTCAGATGCTGAGGCATGGAATAGAGGTCTCCGGGCTTGCGTATGACACACAATTCGGGTGAAGGGGAAGACAGGGCCGAAATCCTTTCCATGGTCTTCTGCCCTATCTGCTCCGTGGTATAATGTTCCAGCACCTCGAAACGCCCGCCTGCCGACGACGCTGCCAGGGCCTCGGCACATATCTTTTCCCCTTCAGCGGTGAAAAGGCCAAGTTCATCCCTGAATTTCTTGTCCCTGAGGGAACGTATCTTCTTTATGTCGGCAGAATTGAGCATTATCAGTTGATTTTCTTGATGGTGTACGAAAAGGCTTCTACTTCAAGCGGAAGCACAATGCCTTTGTTCGGTATGTTCAGCTTCATGCTTGCTGGCTTGTCCGAAAAGTTGCAAACCACGACGTAGCACTCCTGCTCATCATATCTGAGGAAAGAGAAATGTTTGTCGGGATCATAGCCTTCGGAATACTCGTTGCAGTAGCAAAGGTCGTAGTTCTTGCCGCTATTGAAAGGTTTGCTCGCTGCATGATGCAATATGTTACGGTACTCATTCAGTATTACGGCGCTTTCGGAATCGAGTTTGCCGCCGTGTATATAGTCCCACAACTTCACCATGCTTTCGCTTTTCCACCAGTCAAAAATTGTATTGCGTCCGTCCAATGAGCTGAAACCTTCGTTTTCCATGCCTTTTTCTCCCACTTCCTGTCCGCTATATATCATCAGAGCACCTGTGTTGAAAAGGGCTGTCAGCGCCATACCGGCCATGGCTTTGTGTGCATCACCGAGGAAAAAGTCCGAAGCGATGCGCTGCTCATCATGGTTTTCGAGGAAATAGAGCAAGTTGGGCTGCAGCCTGTCAACTTTTTGCCAGCCCTTTGTGAGACGCCTCACACTTTGCCAGCTCTCAGGCGCAAGTCCTTTATTGTCAACATTATACTGCATTATGTCACGCACCTCGTCATACATGCCTGACTTGTCGTAAAGGTAGTCGAAGCGCACATTGCGCAGATAGTAGCGGTAGAGCTCTTTCTTATATACCTCAGCTATGAACAATATGCCGGGGAATTCTTCTTTCATGCGGGCTATAACCCACTCGAAGAATTCAGAAGGCACAAGCTCCACCATATCGCAGCGGAAACCGTCAACTCCCTTTGAAGCCCAGAAACGCAGTATGTCCAACATCTTGTCCCAGGTACCGGTGTGGAAGTCACAATAGTTGAGTTTCACGGTTTCGTACCAGTCGTGTATGGTAGGACTGGCGTTGAAACAGTTGTTGCCCGTAGCCCTTGCTGGATACTCGGAATAGGGATATGGGTGCTCCGAAGTAGGGTATGCCCTATTCGGCAGATTTATGTTCTCTCCCGGATAGTAGTAGAAATCATTCTCTGCTTTCCAGTGTACTGATTTGTCGTCCTTCTGTCCGAAATTGACATTGTCGCGGCTCACGTGGTTGGGCACGAAGTCTATGATCACCTTCATTCCCTTTGCGTGCGTGCGTTGAACCATCTGTTCGAACTCCACCATTCGGCGTGGAGGATCATCGGCAAGATAAGGATTGACATCGTAGTAGTCTGTGATTGCATAAGGAGAGCCGGCGTTGCCTTTGAGAAAATCAGGGTGTGACGGATTGCAGCCATTTGTATTGCAGCCTGTTGCATGCCTGATTACGCCAGTGAACCATATATGTGTGCAACCCAGGCCCTTTATGTAGTCCAGTGACCTGTTGTCAAAGTCTCCAAAATGTCCGCAACCGTTCTGTGCGAGGGAACCGTTACGGACATTCTGGGATTCATAGCCTCCCCAATATCTTGGGAAGACCTGATATATTATCGGTTTCACTACCACTCAAGAATCTTGACGAAATCGTATGCCTCAGGGTCATTGATGCCGAGGGCTTTCACAGCTTCGTAATCCTCAGGAGTTACGTAGTGGGCTATGTACTTGTAGTAGTTCTGTGCTGTGCCTGCATTGATGTCGACTACGCGAGGAGGAATCTTTCCTGTCTCAGGGTCCTGGAGATCAACAAGATACAGAGGTGAAACATTTCCATAGGCATCTACATATACCATGCAGCCTGTTTTGCCTTCGCTGAAAAGCTGATATGTACCCATTGCGAGCTCTGTGCAGTATGTGAGGTCATAGGCAACAGGGTCCTGGCAACGTACATCGTATCCTATCTCTACAGGACGGCTCTTAACCTTGAGGTTCAGATCCTTGAACTTCTTCTCAAGAAGATCGTTGAAGAGCACTGCCTTTGAAATTTTTCCGAGCTCAGGATGACCGTGGTCGTCATATGTGAAGTGTACTCCTGCGTCAACAGCCTCTTGTGCAACGCCTTCATCATGGAAGAGACCCTCAGCGGCAACTATAGTACCATAGTTGATGCCCATAATCTTTCTCTTGAGTATTGCTGAGACTGAAAGGCGAATAATCTTGTCCAGAGTCATTGAAGTATTGTTGAACATCTCAGGTATGATGGTCATTGGACAGTGGGTTGCCTCACCAATACCGAGGGCGAGAGAACCGCAGGTGCGACCCATGGAGCTGATGATCAACCAGTTGCCTGATGTGCGTGCATCCTCGTATATTGTGCGTGCAAGGTGTGCGCCCTCATTCTTGGCTGAGTTGTAGCCGAAGGTTGGAGCGTTTGCAGGAAGAGGAAGGTCGTTGTCTATGGTCTTTGGACAGTGGATATTTGCAATTGGATAGCCTTTTGCAGTGAGGAATTTTGAAATCCTGTTGGCAGTTGAAGCAGTGTCGTCACCACCAATGGTTACAAGGAGTTTGATGTTGTTGTCCTTGAAGAGGTCGAGGTTGAAGTTCTCCTCAAAGTCCTTGTCACTTGGTTTGAAACGGCTCATCTCAAGATAAGAGCCGCCCCTGTTCCAGAAACGGTCTGCAAGAGCGAAATCAATGTCTTCGATACGTGCATTCTTGCAGAAAAGGCCTGAATAGCCGCCATGAAGGCCAATCACCCTATAACCTTTTGAAAGGAAGGTTTTTGCTACACTCATTGATACTGAGTTCATTCCTGGGGCAGGACCGCCGCCGCAAAGGATAATTATTGAATCTTTCATTTTTTGTATAGTTAAGTAGTTTCAATTTTTACTAAACAGACGCAAATATAATATATTTTCGTTAATTTTGTATGATTTATGGAAATGAATTATAAAGACAGGATATACGAGCTCAGGAGCCTGCTCCTGGAGCACAACCGCAGATATTATGTTGAGAACAGCCCCAGTATCAGCGACTATGAATATGATATGCTGATGAAGGAGCTGGTGCAGCTTGAAAAGGCCCATCCTGAACTCGACAGCCCCGACTCCCCTTCTCACCGTGTGGGTTCGGACATAAGCAGTTCGTATGTGGCCTATGGCAGCGAAGGCGGAAATTTTGCACGTTATGCACACCGCTTCCCAATGCTCAGCCTGGGCAATACCTACAACATAGGCGAAGTGGAAGAATTCGCCTCAAGGGCAGCAAAGTTGACGGACGGCAGTTTTACTTATTGTTGCGAGTTGAAATTTGACGGGACTTCGATTTCCCTTACATATGAAAACGGCATACTGGTGCGCGCCGTGACCAGAGGTGATGGCTCAGTGGGCGATGATGTGACGGCCAATGCCTTGAAAATAAAGAATATACCTCATAAGCTCAAGGGCAGCGGATACCCCTCATACTTTGAGATAAGAGGAGAGATATATATGCCTTATAAGGCATTCGAAGCTTTGTGCCGCTCACGTGAGGAAGAAGGCGAAGAGCCTTTTGCCAATCCGCGAAATGCAGCCTCAGGCTCGCTCAAGCTCACCGACAGCTCACAAGTGGCAAAACGTGGACTCGAGTGCACATTGTATCATATGGTAGCAGATGACTTGCCTTTCAAAACCCATTCAGAGGCTTTGGCCAAGGCTGCAGACTGGGGCTTGCCTGTAAGCGACAAGTTGAGACTGTGCAAGGATATTTCTCAGGTAAAAGATTTCATTGACTATTGGGACAAGGAGCGCCATAACCTGCCTTTTGCTACGGATGGAGTTGTGGTCAAGATAAATGAACTGGATGTGCAGAGACATCTGGGTTATACCAGCAAGTTCCCCCGCTGGGCCGTTGCGTACAAATTCAAGGCAGAGCAAGCCTTGGCACAGGTTCTGAGCATAGACTATCAGCTGGGGCGTACAGGTGCCGTGACTCCGGTTGCGAACCTGACTCCTGTTCCTCTCGGAGGCACAACAGTAAAGAGGGCCAGCTTGCATAATGCCGACCAGATGGAAGCTTTGGACATACGCATAGGCGATTGGGTTTATGTGGAAAAAGGTGGAGAAATCATCCCCAAGATTACGGCGGTGGAACTTGAAAGGCGCCCTGTAATCTCTGAAAAGCCGGTTTTTCCAACACAGTGTCCTGATTGTGGCACTCCACTGGTACGTTCTGAAGGAGAAGCCAGGTGGTACTGTCCCAACCAGACTTCATGCCCTACACAGCTGATTCCTGTCTCTTATACACATCTGACGCTGCCGACGACTCCTTACGT
>CAMFRR010000064.1 GCA_945982095.1 uncultured Bacteroidales bacterium | reverse complement strand
TACACGTAAGGAGTCGTCGGCAGCGTCAGATGTGTATAAGAGACAGCATAATAGAGCTCAAATGTGAGGGCCTTGCCGGCGGCAAACTTTTGGAGCAGAATCACGTGGATTACACCACTCTTCTTACGATAGAATGAGCCGCAGAATGAAGGTCGCGGTGTATTCCGGATCGTTCAACCCCATGCACATAGGCCATATAGCCGTTATTGAATACCTGCTTTCAAATGGCGGCTTTGATATGGTGTTCCTGGTAGTCTCACCACATAATCCATTCAAGGACAGCAGTATGCGCAATAACGCCCGAGAGCGTTACCTTGCAGCTTGTGAGGCCATCAAAAGAAGGGGTCTGGATAAGGTGGTGAAGGTTGAGGACCTGGAGCTGCACAGGGCTGTTCCTTCATATACCATAGAAACACTGGATGAGCTGAAGTCTCGCGAGCCTTCGAAGGACTTCAGTCTTGTTATAGGCGGTGACAATCTGGCCAATATGTTCAATTGGAGGAATGGTGAACGCATTTTGTGCGATTATGGTGTTGTGGTATATCCACGTGAAGGCAGCAATGCAGATAGTGTGGCCCGAAAACTGAGATTGCAACACCAGAATGCCGAAAAGATTTCGGGCAGGCCACACAAGCCTTTACATATCAAGATACTCAAAGAGGCCCCACAAGTGGATGTTTCTTCCACTATGATCAGGGAGATGATGGCTACGGGAAAGGATGTTTCTCATCTTTTAGCTTAATACCACACTTAGCTGTCACTATGAAACGAATATCATTATTAATTGCTGCATTCTGTGTATCAGCGTCATTGAGCGCTGCAGACCGGGATTCGACAAGCACAGCGGGCTGGAATTTTGACCTGAGGACTTCTGTACGTGCAGCAGCCGGTACTTGGGATTACCTTCCTTTTTATGCCAGAACTGGCGAAGAAGGCATACTGCCCCTCACTTCAGGCGGTCTGCTGCAACTGGGAGCAACTATTGACTATACTTCCAAGAGCGGCTGGTTTTTCAAGGCAGAGGGAGATTTTGCCGGCAGCCTTTCTGCCGTCAAGCCCTACTCTCCACAACTTGCCACAGCATGCATAAAGAGGCTTTATGTGTCCGGGGGCTGGAAAATGCTGCATATGGATCTGGGCATTGCTCCAAGACAGAGGGAGCTGGGGGATTTGTCCATAACAGGGGGTAATGTCATCTGGAGCGGCAATGCGCCTAACATGCCTGGCATCAATCTCTGGTCAGACTGGATTTATTTTGAGAAAGGCCATTGGGTGGGAATACGAGGCAACTATGCCCACTACCATATGTTTGACAAAAGAATTGTTATGGGCACTATGGTTCATAACAAATCCCTGGCCCTCAAATTCGCTCTGGGCCGCAATGTGGATTTCATGCTGGGTCTGGACCATTGGGCGCAGTGGGGAGGTACTTCAGCCACCTATGGCAAATTCAACTACAGCTTCAAGGATTATATCAGGATAGTTCTGGGAATGAGCGGTGGTTCGGGTGCCCTTCAGACGGATCAGCTCAACGCCCTTGGAAACCATCTGGGAAGGGAGTTCGTGCGCTTTGTATGGCGTAATCCTGTAATGACGTTGACATATCAGTATGACAAGCCTTTTGAGGACGGTTCAGGCATGAGGCTGCAGAATTATCCTGATGGAGTCAGGTCTCTGCATATTGCCCTCAACAAACGCGATGGACTGATTACTGACCTTATGTACGAGTTCGCCAATACCACCTGGCAGTCTGGACGCAGGCATGACCGCCCCGCAACCGAGGAAGAAATGGAAAAACAGGATCCTGACGACTTCTGGTACGGAAAAGTGATTGTTGGAGGATGCGACAATTATTTCAACAATGGAGTATATGGAGGCTGGACGCATTATGGCCGCACCATAGGTTGCCCTCTGTTCATTCCTGCCCCACCTGACGAGAACGGTATTTGTAAGAGTGTGCTGTCAACAAGATTCATGGCCCATCACCTGGGCATCAAAGGAAATATATATATTCCTTATACTCTGAAACTTACTTTCAGCCGCTATATAGGCAATTATAACAACAACGACAAAGACTTTTTCTATGACGGACCTTACAACCTTGCCCTGGCTCTGGATTTGAATTTTGACAGATTCATGGGAAAACTGCCTCTGACCCTTGATATGGGCCTGTATGCCGACATAGGCACAGTTTACAAGCCAAGCTTCGGAGCGAGTCTAAAGTTCGGTTTCAGGAAGGCTTTCAAGAAGATGTAGATACTCGGACAGGAATCTTTCAGAGGAAAACTTCTCCGCAGCAATACGCGAGCTTTCAAGGCCATAGGCTTTGAAAGCTTTTTTCTTGTCGAGTATTATGCTCTCAAGGCAATTTGCGATTGATTTTATGTCTTTGGGATTGAAGAGCCAGCCGTTGCGCCCAGGCTGCACATAGAGGGCATTGTCGCTTACAGCGCTGCATGCAACAGGCATTCCGCAGGCCAGAGCTTCACACACGCAATTCGGCGTGCCTTCATAGAAACTTGGCAAGCAAAGGATATCGTTGTTGTAATATATCTCTTTGACATCGCGTTCAGAAGGAAGTATGCAGAATACTTCTTCCAGTCCTGATTCGGCGATGAGCTTGCGGCAGCTCTTCAGATAGGCGCTTCCTCTCCTTTCGCCATACCATTTGATTTTGAAGTCCAGTCTTTTCTCTTTTAGTATTGCCGCTGCTTTGATAAGGCCATGCATATTTTTACGCCTGCTTATACGTGACACGACGGCAATGGAAAGCGGGCTTCCCGGATTGTAGTGTCTTTCTTTGTAGCAGAACTGCTCCAAGTCAGTGAAATTGACAATAGTGGATACTTTAGAAGCCAGCAGAGGAAAAGCTTTTTTCATGTGCTCGCTCTGGGCTTGCGAATTGCCTACCACGAAGTCTGCTTTCCACAAGTAAAGCATGAACCTGTACCAGTCGCTGATGTGGAAACGCTTTATATAGTTGCGCTCTGATACGATAAGCCTGAAAGAGTTGCTTATGATGCGGGCTATGCAGGCTTTGGCATTGGCGCTGTTGCCGAAAGCAATAAGGAACTCAGTTCCGTTTTCGCGCAGGTGGGATGCAAGCCTATAGGCTATCCCCACAGTCCCACCCTTGTGTGGGATGGAGACTATGGGGATTCCATTCAATTCAAGTTCTTTTCTGAAATACTCGTCTTGAACGTATTTGACCAGCTCAACATCGTGGCCGGCCTTGCTCAGCATTATGGCGAGACCCATCATCTGCCGCTCAAGGCCTCCCATAGATATGCTTCGTACAAGACAAGTGATTTTCATATATTATTTTGCGTTGACTATTTCCCTGGCCTTCGATAGCGCAGGAACAATGTGCGGATAAATGTGGTCCTTGCCTATGAGCTCATCCACACCGAAAGTCTTAAGCTCTTTGAGCACAGCTGGCTGCACACCGGACAATATCACTTCCATGCCACGCTTGCTGGTACGGTCTATAAGGTTGGTGAGGTTGTGTACGCCTGTGGTATCCATAAAAGGAACCTTGCGCATACGTATGATTCTTACCTTGTTGCCATTCTCTTTCCTCAGGTCGAATTCTTCCATCTTGTTGGCAAGGCCGAAGAAGAAAGGACCGTTGATTTCGTACACTTCTACACCCTTAGGCACATCCAGCATCTCTATGTCGTCCATAGAAGCTATCTCATCATCCTCTGTGGCTGCAAGGTTCTCAGCATCAAGCACTTTGATATCGCTGGTCTCCATAACTCGGCGCACAAAGAGCACAATGGCCATTACGACGCCCACCTCTATTGCGACTGTAAGGTCGATGAGTACTGTGAGGAAAAAAGTTATCAGAAGCACGGCTATGCTGTTGCGGTCACCCTTGAGCAGGTATTTGAATGTGCGCCACTCTGACATGTTGTAGGCCACCATAACGAGTATTGCAGCCAGGCATGAGAGTGGGATGTAGGTTGCGTATGGCATGAGGAAGAGGTAAATGAGCAAGAGGACCACGGCATGTATGAGGCCAGCTACGGATGTGCGTCCGCCGTTGTTGATGTTGGCCATGGTACGGGCTATGGCGCCTGTTGCAGGTATTCCTCCGAAGAGAGGAGTCACCAGGTTGGCTATGCCCTCGCCTATCAACTCTGTATTGGAATGATGCTGCTTTCCCGTCACACCGTCTGCCACCATTGCGGCTAGAAGGCTCTCTATGGCGCAGAGTATGGCTATGGTGAATGCTGGGCTAACGAGGTTCTTTAAGGTGTCTAGGCTGAGCACGAAGTCCTCTGGAAGACCGGGCTTAGGGAATGAAAGACCGTCTTTGAGCTCAGGGAATTTGCTTCCTATGGTGGCAAACTCCACTATTCCTGCGGCACTAAGGGCAACTGACACCGCAGTACCGGCGATGAGGGCAATGAGCGAGCCGGGAATCTTTTTGAAGAACTTGCTCCATACTATGATGAGAAGCAGGCAGCCCAGGCTCATGAGTAGCTCAGGCACATTAATTTCGCTCAAATGTCCGAAATAATATATCCACTGAGGCAGGAATCCAGAAGGTATCTCTCCTGTGAAACCGAAGAAATCCTTCATCTGGGTGGTGAAGATTGTAACGGCTATACCTGAGGTAAAACCTACTATGATTGGATATGGTATGAATTTGAATATCACACCTATCTTGGTGATGCCCATTACAATAAGTATTATACCTGCCATCATTGTGGCTATCATCAGGCCACCTGTGCCGTATTGGGCCACAATGCCGTATACTATTACGATAAAGGCGCCGGTAGGTCCGCCAATGAGGAAACGGGTGCCTCCGAGCAGAGAAATCAGGAAACCGGCAACAATGGCGGTGATGAGACCCTGCTGTGGGCTGACGCCGCTGGCTATACCGAATGCTATGGCAAGAGGAAGGGCTATTATGCCGACGATTACGCCTGCGATAAGGTCAGAAATGAACCTGTCTTTTGAATATCTTCCCTTCTTGAAGAGATGGAAAAATTTTGGATCGTAGACAGAGCTCAGATAGTTTTTGATAGTTTTAGTATTCATCAGTTTGGTATTAGATTAGTTCTTTCTCATGTTTCGCAAGTTATAACTTATTATGATCCTGAGGGTTGTGCCGCTTGCGAAACTTAAATTAATTCTATCTCTGAAAACGGGCGCAAATTTACAGTGAAAATTATAAATTTTCAATAAAATGACGTGAAACTTTCTCTACCAGATGCTCACGGTCGTGACCAATCATGTTGTGCTCTCCCAGAGGATAGGTAAAATAATCCACCTGTTTGTCACAATCTATGCATTTCTGTATGAAACTCAGAGCGTTGAGCGGCAAAACCGTAGGGTCTACAGCACCCTGTATTACCAGAGTCTTCGCCTCAAGGGAAGAGGCCTTGTTCAAGAGGCTGGTCTTGGCATATCCTTCGGGATTGTTTTCAGGAGTGCTCATATAGCGCTCACCGTACATCACCTCGTACCACTTCCAATCTATCACGGGGCCGCCGGCTGCACAAACCTTGAAAACCTCAGGGTGGGTCGAAGCCAGAGTCAGGCTCATGAATCCTCCATAACTCCATCCGTATACACCTATGCGCTCCGAATCAATCCAAGGAAGGGTTTTCAGAAGCCTTATGGCTTCCATCTGATCTTCCGTTTCTTTCACTCCACATTGGCCGTAAATGGCTTTCTCATAGTTGCTTCCGTGTCTTTGAGTACCCCTTCCGTCCAATACGAACACTGCATATCCCCTTTGGGCCATATACATTTCCCAGCGGCGATAGGAGGCGAGGAAACGGTTCTGAACCAGCTGGCTGTGAGGCCCGCCATAAACATATAATATCAGAGGATATTTCTTCTGGGGATCGAAATCCTTAGGCTTGATAAGACGGTAGTAGTTGTTGAATTTGCCGTCGGCAGACTTTATGTAGCCCAGCTCTATTTCGGTATAGGCATACTCGGCTGTAGGGTCTTCAGATTCCTGTATGGTCTCCAAAACCTTTCCGTCCTTGCTGCTGCATATTGTTGTGCGTGGAGCAATATCCAGACGCTCGTAGCGGTCAAGGAAGCTGTCTCTTATACACATCTCCGAGCCCACGAGACGGACTCCTAT
>CAMFRR010000063.1 GCA_945982095.1 uncultured Bacteroidales bacterium | reverse complement strand
CCCACCTCGCTCTACTCGTAAGGAGTCGTCGGCAGCGTCAGATGTGTATAAGAGACAGTTATAATAGTATGTCTTTGTAGACGGCGAGCGTTCCTTCTGCGCTTTTACGCCATGAGAAGGCCTTGACCCTCCCGTAGCCATATTCTATAGCGGCGGCACGGAATGCCTCGTCGCTTTCAAGGCGCAAAAGGGCCTCACTAATGGTTTCGGGATCATACGGGTCGGCATATACCGCTCCCGGACCTGCTATCTCCGGCAGGGCTGACTTGTCGGAAACAACCACAGGAGTACCGCAGGCCATGGCCTCAAGCTGAGGGATACCGAAACTCTCCCTGAAAGAAGTATAAAGAAAGGCTGCTGCTCCGCCATAAAGGGCAGGTAACTCTGAATGAGGCACATAGCCCAAACATTCAATATGCTCTGCCAGGTCAGGACGCTCTATTTCCTGAAGATAGGTCATGAGGTTTTCGCGGCTGAGGTCGGCAATTTTCAGAGGCAGGCCTTTGGAAGAACGGTCCAGATATGAGGCATAGGCCTTGAGAGTGCCCGGAACATTCTTCTTGGGGGCAGTGGCTCCCAGGAAAAAGATATAATCCCTCTTGACAGATGCAGCCTCGGGATTGAACTCTGTGCCGTAGCCATTATATACCACCCTTACTTGAGCATCCTTAAGAATATCAGACAGTTTCTCCAATATCCTCTCCTTTTCATATTCCGACACTGTAATCAGGGCTGAACAGTGCTTCAGCATGCGCGGAATGACAAAGCGGCTGTACACGCGGCCAAGCCTCTGGTACCAGGACTTGCTGCTCCCCTGCTCTTTCTCCAGACATATGACGTCATGCAGGGTAACTACCAGAGGTACAGAAACATAGAGAGGTGCTGTGTTGCTGGTGCAATGCAGAAGTTCGGCCCCCACACGCCTGACTGCACGAGGCAGCAGTACCTGTTCCCATAAAGGATAGAAGCCGCTTCCGAGCACTTCAATATGGAAATTATCAGTGCTTTGGAGGCATACATCCTCGCCCGGAGCCACAAAGACCCAGTATTCGTTCTCATGGTCCATCTTCTGGAGTTCACGAATGACTTCCAGTATCACGAAATCCATTCCGTGTTTGCTTCTGCGGAAAATCCGCTGTGCCTCAATTGCAATTTTCATCGTGGTCAGTATGTATGAATCCTTTATTTGCCTTGCCTGTACTGAATATGTTGATTATGGTGTTAATGAGCATTTTGGGAATCTCCAGGAATACCCCAAGCACATCTGCCGTTCCCACAGAAGCCGGCTTGCCCAGAATGAATGCGAAGACCAGCATAAGGGTACAGCCCAGATAGCAGCCGCTCCAGGCCGAACGGAAAAGTAGGGCCAGCAGAGCCACGAAGGGCAGGCCTGCGATAATCAGCACACGTGGAGGGAACAGCCATTGGAAAAGTTTGTCAATATATCCGGCTTTGAGTTTGACAGAAGAAAAGCCTTTAAGGGCCTTGCCCATCAGAGCATATTGGGAGTTGAGCCAACGCAGCCTCTGCTTCTGAAGATTCTCCATGCTTCGCGTCTTTTCATCCAGCACATCTATACCTGAAGCGTACTCCACATATATTCCGTCACGCAAGAGTCTGAGTTCCATTTCCTTATCCTCTCCGGCAGTCACAAAATCCCTGGCAGAGCCTGCAAACCAGCCATAAGGGAAGGCCATGCCCGAGCCTATAAGGGCGGATGAAAGCCCCAGGGCACAGTGCCCGGCCCTGAACACGAGATTGTTGACCTCTTCGGAAACGGCATCGGCCACGGCCACGGAAGTGTCCATATTCTTGGCCCGGCGGTGGGCCTGAACGGCAATATGGCGTCCGGCGAGCAGCTTGTTCATGGAAGAAACGAAATCCCTGCGTACAATATTGTCAGAATCCAGTATAATCACATAGTCCATATTGCCGTAGGCTTGAACTTCGCTGCCCTGCATATGTTCCACAGCCGCCGCCAGAGCTGCAGCCTTGCTGCTCTGCTCGAACTCTACCTTCAGGACATCAGCGCCCATGCCCCTGAGCATAGCATCAGTACTTTCCTGCATACCGTCAGAAATCACCAGCACTCTGAACAAAGCCTCAGGATAATCCTGATCCAGA
Source organism: uncultured Bacteroidales bacterium (assembly GCA_945982095.1). Classification (GTDB taxonomy): domain Bacteria; phylum Bacteroidota; class Bacteroidia; order Bacteroidales; family UBA932; genus Cryptobacteroides. The sequence continues at coordinate 4,011 of CAMFRR010000063.1, read as the reverse complement.
GCGGCACGCACAGTATCGGCTATGAAGGTGTCGCTCCTGTAGGCCGGAATCAGAATTGCGAAACGGCTGCGCACAGCATTGTCGGCCCCTATACGCTCCCTTACCGCACGTCCTGCCACAGCAAAAATGAAATAGTACAGCGCCGGCACACAGAGGCACAACACCAATATGATATTTATAATGTACATCATAAGTCTTTACGCATCTTCAAAAAGTCCACATTTGCCCTCACTATGGCCCACGCCACGTCAAAGCGTCCATGCAGCAAGGCGGCAAGAATACGCTTGGTGGAGGCAGCCCATCGGGTATGGATTATGGACATGCGGCGCTGCATCCCGCTTAGATTCCTCCAGGCATAAATCAGGCGGCTGCGTATCATGTAATAGTTGAAGGTTACCCCTCCCCTTACTGTTGTCATGCTGTCTTTGTGATAAACTACGCAAGCCGGCTCGAACAATATCTTCCAGCCCTTGCGCCTAAATGACATTGCCCAGTCAAGTTCCTCATAATAAAGGAAATACATCTCAGGCATAGGGTCCACATCCTCAAGAGCTGCGCGACGTACCATCATTGCAGCGCCATGGGGAAAAGCCGTCTCGCCCGCTTTGTCGAAAGAGCCGTCATCCTTGCAGCCGTAGCCTATCATTCCGTTTTTCATCCTGAATCCCTCCATATCGGTATATCCTGCATACTGAATGGTGTCCTTTGGGTCGAAAAAGCATATTTTAGGACAGACTATTCCTGCTGCAGGATTGGAATCGAGGGCAGCGCACAAGGCAGGCAGCCCATCTTCCATAATCTCAGTGTCGTTGTTGATGAAAAATAAATAGTCGCCTGAAGCATGCTCCAGACCGAAATTGTTTCCACCTGCAAAACCAAGATTAGCCGGGCTACGCAAAGCCTTAACCTTCGGAGAAGGAAAAAGCTCGCGCAAAGCCTCTGCCTCATCATTAGCTGAGGCATTATCCACCACTATTATCTCCCAATCCACAGAACGTACCGTGCGGAAGAGGGAGCGTATCAGGTCTATGGTCTGCTCCAAACCATTATAATCCACCGTTATGAACGATACTTTCCTTTCCATTTTCTATTTGTTTTGCTTGCATCCTCTCCTCAAGCTGCGGGCTCGTGAAAATCACAGCCAGCGATAGGAAGAGAAATATGTTGTTTGGGATCTGCAACACCTCATTGTTGGTAGACATGACAAGAAGGCCAAATACCCCGCCCATAAGTCCTGCCATAACCCCAATCAGTTTCTTGTCCTTGAGCTGGAAGAAGATTATCCAACAGCCCTTCATCAATATATAAGCCATTACAAGGAGATAGCATATGAGTCCAACTATTCCTGTCTCCACCCATATGAACACCAGCCATGAATCTGTGGGATAATAAGTTACAGGGCCGTAATCCCCATGTTTCTGAGCTCTTCCTGCACTCATCCCGAGGGAGTTGCCGAAAGGCATGGTTTTCAATATCTTGCGCAGTTCAGCCTGATTCTGTTTACGTAGGAGATAAGAAGGGTCTTCGTTCTTTTCGAATATGGTCCTCGCCCTGCGTATGAAGGTGTTGCTCTGGCCTATGTCAGTGAAAGCCAGTATTCCCACAGCAAGGGCGAGCGCAAGTCCCACAGGCACCATAAGCCTCACATTCTTGTTGAGTACAAGATATACCAGTATGGCGGCTACAGGCACAGGCAGGGCGCTGCGGGTGCCGGAAAGGAACATGCCCACAAGGGCGCAGGCAGCTACAATGAACCACCATATCCTGTGCATAATCCTGTCATCATGCAGGCCCAGCACTGCATATACGGCAGCAGCCACTCCCATTCCGCCTCCGCAGTTGGCCGCATCGCTATAAATGGAGAAAAACCTTGTACCATAATATATTATATGCGTCCTTTTGCCATCCATCACATTCAGAAAATAGCTGTCACCGGGGGTCCAGCCCACGAAACGTTGGTACATCATCTTGAGAAAGGCCACCATTATCAGCACAGACCACAGGCCAAGCACTTTCATCAGCTGGTCGAAATCCTCTATTGCCAGCTGCACTATTATCACGACCAATATGAAATACAGGGCCACACCACGCATTGAATTGAACCATACGCCTATCCTTGCGTTGGGGTTGAACACTTCCAGGAAACAATACAACACCCAAACGCCTATGGCTATGATAAGGTCGGGGGTGAGATGGTTGCGGCTCCTTTTGCCGTTCATGGCCGAACACAGCATCACCGTCAGGTTAAACACCACCAGAGCATCCATGAACAAACCTGTGGGCACAGAATAGAGGTAGTGGGCAGCCACAGGAATCACGAAAGATACCACGAGCAGGAAGGATAGGGATAAAACCCTGTCATCGAAGGCCTTAGCCACTGCATAGCCGAGAAAGGGCGCCACACATATTGCCGCTGCCACAGGAACCATGCCCCTGGTAATGAAGAATACTATCACCGAGGCCAGCAGCAGGCACACTGCAGCTAAGAGCAGGTCTTTACTTCTCTCTGTCATTGGCTCCCAGATTCCACAATGCATATCTCAGCTTGTGCAGCTTAGTGAATGGAGGCAGCATGCCGGTGAATGAGCCTACGGTGTCCATATCGCTGTTGTTCAGGACTACCATCATGTTGCCATTCTCGGCAAAACGCCTTAATTCGTTGACCAGCAGGCTGTTCATGCCTGTCCAGTCCTTGGAGGCATCCACAACCAGCAGATTGAGAGCGGAAGTGTTGAGCACCCTGATAGGGAAAGTCGCCATGTTGAGAGGCGGGTACTCCACGATTATTACATTGGCCTCAGGCATGAGTTCCATGTTGTCTTCGTTTACGCAGAAGTCATAGATGGAATTGGCCAAGAGGTAATACTTGGTGTCGTGGTTGAAGTCTTTCTCCCAGTCCACAATCAGAGGCTTGGCATCTATGGTCTCAAAATAATCCTTGAGAACCTCGCATACGAGAGAATTACCCTCGCCCTTGCTGACGCTGAATACATTGATGATGTTTACGGTCTGGTTGCGGTCGAAATGGTTCATGGTCACGTTTCCAAGAAAACGCTTGGCAATATTGCCGCAAAGTACACTGTTCTCCGAATTGTCCTTGAGGCGTGGATATGCAGCCAGTACAGGCAGGTCAATGAGCTTCTGTGCAGCCCATTTGTCATAAGGCTTGCGGTTGAGGGTCTCGGCAAAGAGCACAACTCCACACACCAGAAAGAGTACCAGCACAAAAGCAATCATTGCAAAGAGCTTGGTCTTGGTGCTTTCGGGATACAGGGCCACAGCCGGAGGCGTGAGCACCTTGAAGGTGGCCGAAGTCAGCTGGAGATTCTTCTGGCGCAGCTTGGCTTCGTTTAGGGCCTGGAGATTGGAAAGATAGTTACGCTCAGCAAAGTTGATTTCCCTTTCCTGCTTCTTGATGGAGGAGCCTATCGGAGAAAAACGCTTCAGCTCCTTGTCCAGCTCGGCCTTGCAATCGTACAGTATCTGCAGCTCAGCGTCGGACTTGCTCTTGATAAGCAGCACATTCAGCCATTCTGCCACCATGGCGTCGTTTGCGATTCCTTCCTTGCTGTAGCGGCTGGCCGTAATCTCCTTACTGAGCTTTTTGAGCTTGTCGGTTTCTTGCGAAATCTGATGGTCAAGCTGACCGGCTACCTTGGTGCTGTCGTTGCGATAGGCTTGAGTGTAGAGCTTGTTGAGAGAATTTATCTGATTCACAAAAGTGGCATTCTGAGTGTAAAGCTCGGTGGTATGCCCAAGCTTGTCCTCCAATATCTGCAGTCTCTGCTCTGCACCGTCTCTTTCCCTCATCACCTGCTCTATTGAAGTGTCCAGGTCCCTGGACCTCTCAGCTACCATACGTGTCTGTTCCTGGTAGTTGATTATGCTGTTGTCCACATTGTAGGCAGTAAGGCCTCTCTCCTTACTGTTAAGGTCATGCTCAATGATGTCCAGCTCTTTTTCAAAATCTGTCTCTTATACACATCTGACGCTGCCGACGACTCCTTACGT
>CAMFRR010000062.1 GCA_945982095.1 uncultured Bacteroidales bacterium | reverse complement strand
TAGAACAAAAAAAAGAAGGTGACCTTCAAGTCTTACGACTTTTTAGTCGCCCTCTATCTATATTATTGAATCTTGCTAGATCTCAAACGGGAGCCGTGAAATCTCAATTTTGCCCCGGCTTCATGTTCAGACTATTCCCTGATCCATCATGGCGCCGGCAACCTTGATGAAGCCGGCAAGGGTAGCGCCCTTGACATAGTCAACATAACCGTCAGGCTGGCTGCCATAGCGCAGACAAGCGTCATGGATGTCCGCCATGATAAGATGAAGCTGTGCATCCACCTTGTCGGCATGCCATCTGCGGCGGTAAGAGTTCTGGCTCATCTCCAGACCCGAAGTGGCAACACCACCTGCATTTGAAGCCTTGCCTGGAGAATAGAGAATGCGTGCCTGCTGGAAAGCATGAATTGCCTCAGGTGTGCAAGGCATGTTGGCACCCTCGGCAACACACCAGCATCCGTTTGCAAGAAGAGCAGCAGCGTCATCACCGTTAAGCTCATTCTGAGTAGCGCAAGGGAGGGCGATATCGCACTTCACTTCCCATGGCCTCTTGCCTGCGAAGTATTGAGCCTGAGGATATTGCTCTACGTACTCTTTAATCCTGCCGCGGCGTACGTTCTTAAGGTTGAATACGAACTCCATCTTCTCAGCATCGATTCCTTCAGCGTCATATATATAACCGTCAGAATCTGACAGAGTTACAACCTTTGCACCAAGCTGGGTGGCTTTCTGGCAGGCATACTGGGCAACGTTGCCCGAGCCTGAAATCACGACTGTCTTGCCTTCGAAGCTCTCGCCCTTGGTACCAAGCATGCTCTGGGCAAAATAGCAAAGTCCATAACCGGTGGCCTCAGGACGGAGTCGGCTGCCGCCCCATGACAGACCCTTGCCGGTCAGAGTGCCTGTGAATTCATTGGAGAGTCTCTTATATTGTCCGAAAAGATAGCCGATTTCACGGGCTCCCACGCCTATATCGCCTGCAGGTACATCAGTGTCAGGGCCAATATGGCGGTAAAGTTCAGTCATGAAACTCTGACAGAAACGCATAACCTCGTTGTCGCTCTTGCCCTTAGGATTGAAGTCTGAGCCGCCTTTGCCGCCGCCCATAGGCAGGGTAGTAAGGCTGTTCTTGAGCACCTGCTCGAAGGCCAGGAACTTGAGAACTCCGAGATTCACATTAGGATGGAAACGCAGACCTCCTTTGTATGGGCCTATGGCGCTGTTCATCTGCACGCGATAGCCGCGGTTTACCTGTACCTTACCCTGGTCATCGACCCAAGGCACGCGGAATATGACTATGCGCTCTGCTTCACACATGCGCTCAAGTATCTTGTTTTCAGCAAGTTCAGGGTGTGTGAGAATATATGGTGCAACTGCGACCAACACCTCGTGTACTGCCTGATGGAATTCTTTCTCACCCGGATTGCGGGCGATCAGCCATTCCATAAAACTGTTAATGTAATCTTGTTCGTTCTGTTCCATAGTATGATTAAGGTATAAACTTTCAAAATATTGTTAATCCCTGCTGCGCGCAATGCCTATGTAATAGAAAAGTGTGGCCAGTGAGCCGAGCGCAGCAATTACATATGTATAAGCTGCCCACCTGAGTGCATCCTCAGCCATTTCCTTGGTCTGCCCGGTAGCGATGCCCGCAGTTTCAAGATAAGCCACGGCACGTTTCGACGCGTTGATTTCTACAGGAAGGGTGATGAAACTGAAAAGGGTGGTGCAGGCAAAAAGAGCTATGCCAAACCACAGCAGTGAAGGAAAAGAGTTGATGCATATTATTCCCAGCAGCAGAATCCACTGTACCCATGAGTTTGCAAAGCTCACCACAGGGACAAGAGCCGAGCGCAGACGCAGTGGGGCATATCCCTTGGCATGCTGTATGGCGTGGCCGCATTCGTGGGCGGCGACAGCCGCGGCTGCAATGCTTCGGCCTGAATATACGTTGTCTGAAAGGTTGAGGGTGCGGTTTACGGGATTGTAGTGGTCGGTCAGACGGCCTGGCACATGTTGGACTTTGACATCATATATGCCATTGTCAGACAACATCTTGAGTGCGATTTCCTCACCGCTTGCCCCATTTGGAGAGGCAACTTTGGAATAACGGTTGAACTTTGAGTTGAGGACTTGCTGTATGAGGAAGCTCAACAGCATGACTAGAATCATTATTGCCCAGATGTTCATAGTTGTGTGATATTGGGTTACAAAATTGAGAAAATATCACTAATTTTGCAACGGTAATTAATAAAAATTATGTATAGACCTGATGATTTTTCACGCCTCGAAATAAGTCTCGGCGCGTGTAAAAACAATTATAGCTATTATCGTTCTCTTCTCAAAAACAATACCAAGCTTCTGGTCCTCATGAAAGCCAATGCTTATGGCCACGGAGCTGTGGAATTCGCCAAACTGATGGAAGAACAGGGCGCAGACTATCTGGCTGTCGCTTACCCTGTTGAAGGAATGGAGCTGCGCAATGCCGGAGTGCATCTGCCCATATTGGTGCTCAGCGGAGGCACGGATTTCTTCAATGAGATGATAGATTTCCGTCTGGAACCTGCCATACCCAACATGTATACCCTGCGCTGCCTTACCGAAGTGCTGCGCAAGCGTAACGAACAGGGCTATCCCATACATATTAAACTCGATACGGGCATGCACCGCCTGGGTTTCATGAGCAGTGAAATACAGGAATTGGCAGACTTCCTGCCACAATGTCATGAGGTTCATGTAAAAAGCATATATTCCCACCTTGCTACGGCCGACGATCCGTCCATGGACGAGTTTACTCTGGCACAGATAGAAATGTTCCAGAGGAATGCTCCCAAGCTCAGCGAGGCCCTGGGTTACAAGCCCATGTATCACATACTCAACTCGGCAGGCATAGAGCGTTTCTCGCAGTACCAGTTCGATATGGTCCGACTGGGAATTGGAATATACGGAGTGAGTCCTTTCTCTGCGGACAAATTGCAGAGTGCAGCCTCTTTCAAATGCAAAATATTGCAGATCAAGACTTTGAAAGAAGGGGATGGAGCTATTGGATATTCGCGAAACGGCAAGATTGCAAGTGCGGGCACAGTGATTGCCACCATACCTGTGGGCTATGCCGACGGCATCGACAGGCGCTTGGGCAACGGCCATTTCTCTTTCATGCTCAATGGACACAGGGTGCCGACCATAGGCAACATATGCATGGATATGTGCATGCTGGACATCACGGGAGTCGAAGCCAAGGTGGGTGACACCGTGTGTATATTCGGGAAAGAGCCTTCGGCAGTGGAAATGGCCAAGGAACTGGGCACCATCCCTTACGAAATATTCACTTCCGTTCCCCGCCGCATTGAGCGCATTGTGGTGGACTAGAAACGTACTATTACACCCAGATGCAGATCGGGGTCCCAGATCCAAACCTGCGAAGCGTCAGTCTTGAGCACAGCCGCATTCTTCAGATCATAGGTGCGTATGCCTGACGATATGGTCGGGCTGCACAAGGTGAGAACGCCCCTGACCTCGGAACCCTCATCGCCAGGAGCTGCTTCCAGCTTTAGCACATAATAGTTTTGAACTGTCTGGACCGTGGCTCCGCTGTTCTGGTCAGGCTGGCTGACTGTCACCCCTGCACGGTAGATATGTTTCGTGTCGTTGTAGCTGAATTGCAGCTCACCCGCAGAGAAATCAATCATTTCCTTGTAGCCCACCATAAGGCACATGCTTTCTTTCTGCATGAAAATCTCCTGGTCCGAAGGAGTGCTGGGGCCTTTGCATGAGAAAAGTGCAAGGCAGAAGACTGCCGCCAAAATGATATATCGTTTCATCAGCGCTGTTCTTTATATAAATTGTCAGTACTGCCGTCAGGCCATGTAATTTCAGCCCTTATCATGCCAGGACCGGAAGGCTTGAACCCTTCCGAAACATCGCCTAAAGGCTTATTGTCGAAATACCAGCTGACAGTGCCCTCAAACGCATTGCTTACACTCAGTTCCAAACGGCCGTCAGCATGTGCCACTACAATGATATACAACATCTCATCATCTTTCGGGGCGGCCTCGGCAGGGGGAGGAAGCGGGCTCGTGAGATCCACGCAAGAGAAGAGCACGGCTCCATTCTCAACGCGTATGTTCCGTATCGCATATTTGGAATTGCTTCCATCCCAAAAACTTAGAGGAATCTTTGCATCCCCTCCCAAGGCACTTGCCCCGTATGCAGGAAAGAAAATGCCTCCTATATTCTTTTGAGAAGCTTCGTCAGGATTGATGTCGGAACGCCCGTCTGCCTCGATAAGGTCGGCACATTGATGTTTTGGATTGGCATTGACCTCGTTGTATCTGTGCCATCTGTCATAGGATGAAATGGCACCGAAAGTTTCAGACTCGCTGCTCATATCCTCCCTCTTGTCTATATGGTACACCAGCATACCCACACCCGAGTCAGCATCCAGTCCAATGTACTGGTCCCATCCTTCAGTATTCCTGGCTTCAAAAAGATAATACTCAGCAGGATTTGCGGGATTTGACATAACATATGTGCGTGCCCTCGAATCTGACAGGGGGTAAAGGGTGTAGTTGCCTTGTTTCAGCGGCTCAGGCTCCATGACCCCGAGGCTCTGAAGATCTATGGCGTTGAGATTGGCAGGGGTGTTGCCGTTATTGTTGTAATTGCCGGACGACATCAGTGCGGTGCAGCCCCAAACACCGGCTGCGCGGCCTCCGCTTTTTTCGTAATCGGTGTCATAAAGGTCAGACAGACCGAGGTTGTGGAGATATTCGTGACAGAATGTGCCAATAGGAGCCATGACCGTTTCGAATCCAGAACTGTCGTAGCGGCGGTACAACTCGCTGCAGCATCCGTAGTTGTTTATGCTTATGTTGCCCAGTTCCAAGGTCTTGCCATAATCGCTGTTCAGCAGATTGTAGCTGTGGCTCCACATATATTCAGGGTGCTCGCCCATGCACTGGGCCTGATCTTCGCCCGCAAAGATTACGAATACATTGTCGACGAGGCCGTCTCCGTTCATGTCAAAGGCCGAGAAATCGGTGCCTGCAGCGGCAAGAGTACAGGCCTCGGCAACGAAAGAGCCTGCCTTGGCGTCAGAGCCAGTAAGCTCCGAATCCATGCCATAATACTGACGGGTCTGCGACAGCTTCACTATATCCGTGATGGTAATTTCCACCTTGCATCTGAGTTGAGCCTCAAGATATTCCCTCGCCGAGCCTTGAGCCCCGAAATCCGAATATCCTTCTCCGTTGAGCATCTTTTCAAAATGCTCGCGTTTATAGAAAAAGGATACATCGCTGTATTCGGCAAGAACTACAATGATTCTGTATGTGCCGTCCTCTGCTTTGGTAAATGAAGCCTTGCTGAAAGGCTGCCACATATAGCCTCCATCATGATGATGCTTCATCTGTCTGGCCCTGAAAGCTGTGAAATCAGCTGTCCTTTCCTGTGCCGAGGCAAAGGGGCAAGTTACATGCAGGAGTACAATCAAGCTCACAAGTTGTATGTATGATCTCAAATTCATCTTGCAATATGCATTATTTGCTCGCAATTTAACATTTTTTTCTTATATTTGCACTCATATTTCAAGGTTTAGGTTTTAGTACACGGAAGAGGATGACTATGGTCGCGAGACCGACAGCCATCCTCTTCACTCATTTTTCATGCCATAGCGGCTTATCTCCTTGACTTGAAGAAATTGCTTACCAGGGCAGAACACTCTTCTTTCATTACCTCCGCAACAACTTCAGTTTTGGGGTGCAGAAGGTCACGTCCGGCTTCGTCCCGGAACAAGCTGTAACCTCTCTTCGGATCGGGAGCACCATATACCAGACGTCCCAACTGCGCCCAGCACATGGCGCCGGCACACATGGGGCAGGGTTCTACGCTCACATATAAGGTGCAGTCATTCAGGTACTTGCCTCCAATGGCATCGCAGGCGGCAGTCATGGCTATCATCTCAGCATGAGCCGTGGGGTCATTGAGGGTTTCGGTCATGTTGTAGCCTGTTGCTATGATGCGCTCGCCGCAGGCCACCACAGCTCCTATGGGTACTTCACCTGCCGCCTCAGCCAGCTGTGCCTGGGAAAGCGCAGCCTGCATCATTCTCTTGTCCAGCTCCTTTTCCATTTACTGTGCAAAATTGT
>CAMFRR010000061.1 GCA_945982095.1 uncultured Bacteroidales bacterium | reverse complement strand
AATGACGCTCTCATCCAGCGCACTAAAAAAAGTTGTCTCTCTTGATATGGCAGAACCTTGGAATTATGAGATAACAGCAGAGTAAAACGACTAAATAATTATTTCACAGTATGAATTTCTCAAAAATTGCAATATCCTGCTTTGCTGCGTTTGCCTGTATCGCAGCATCGGCACAAGTAAACAAATACTGCATGGAATCGCCTGACGGCAAACTGCATGCAGACTTCTGGCTCCAGGACGGATGTCCTACATATAGCCTCAATTATGGCGAAACCTCTGTTATTCTCCCTTCGGGCCTGGGCTTCGAAATGAGGGGTGTGCTCAAATCTGAAGACATAAGCTTCGCAAAGGACGGAGGCGTCATCAAGAAAGACCTTCATCCGGGTATAATGCTCAACGGTGGCTTCACTGTCAAGGAAATTACCCATTCTTCCTTTGACGAGACCTGGGAGCCTGTATGGGGCGAGGAAAGCAGCATACGCAACAATTACAACGAGATGCTGGCAGTAATGGAGAAATGCAGCAACGACGGCGTTTACAAGATGAATATGCGTTTCCGTATCTTCAATGACGGTCTGGCTTTCCGCTATGAATTCCCTTCAGGCCAGAAGCACGGATATATGGTGATCAAGGACGAGCTCACCCAGTTCCATATGGCCGACGACTGTTTTGCATGGTGGATTCCGGGCGATTACGACTCTCAGGAATTCGAGTACACTGCTTCATATCTTTCAGAAGTGCCGGAGAAATTGCCCGCATCGCTTCGCAGCAATTCCTCAACTACTCCTGTGGACAATTCATCTGTTCAGAGCTCACTCCAGATGAAGATGCGCAACGGTCTTTATGTGAATATACACGAGGCTGCCCTGGTGGAATATCCTTGCATGCACCTGCATGTAGATGCAGCCAGCCATACACTCAGCACAGCCCTCACTCCAGGCGCCGATGGATGGAAAGGTCAGATACAGACTCCTTTCAATACCCCTTGGCGTACCATACAGGTGGCAACTAAGGCCACTGAACAGCTTGCATCACGCATGATATTGAACCTCAACGAGCCTTGTGCCCTGGAGGATGTTTCTTGGATACATCCTACAAAATACATGGGCGTTTGGTGGGAGATGATCGCCGGTTACGGAAGATGGGACTACACAACCGATTTCCAGACAGTGAAGCTGGGCGAAAGCGACTACGCCAGCGCCAAGCCTCACGGCAAACACAGCGCCAACAACGAGAACGTGCGCAAGTACATAGACTTTGCCGCCGAGCACGGTTTTGATCAGCTGCTCATCGAGGGATGGAATATAGGTTGGGAAGACTGGGCCAACTGCAACAAGGACTATGTATTTGACTTCCTTACTCCATATCCTGATTTTGACATCAAGGCCCTCAACGAATATGCTCACGAAAAGGGCATAAAGCTCATGATGCATCACGAAACTTCTTCAAGCCCGCGCAACTACGAGCGTCATATGGAGGCTGCATATCAGCTCATGAATGATTATGGCTATGATGCCGTTAAGAGCGGATATGTGGGAAACATTCTTCCTGAAGGCATGTATCACTACAGCCAGTGGATGATAAACCATTATCTATACGCCATTAAAGAGGCTGCAAAACACAAAATTATGGTCAATGCCCATGAAGCAGTGCGTCCTACAGGACTTTGCCGCACTTATCCTAACCTTGTGGGCAACGAAAGCGCCATGGGAACCGAGTATCAGGCTTTTGGAGGCATACGTCCGGGACATACCTGCATACTGCCATTCACCCGCCTCAATGGAGGTCCTATGGATTATACACCGGGCATTTTCGAAATGGACCTCAAGAAGTGGTGCGGCAATGATTCTCATGTAAACAGCACCATTTGCGGACAGCTGGGCCTGTACCTCACAATGTATTCACCGCTGCAGATGGCAGCAGACACCCCTGAGCATTATATGGAGCATATGGATGCTTTCCAGTTCATCAAGGATGTGCCTTGTGACTGGAGCGAGAGCCGCTATATCGATGCCGAGCCTATGGATTATATAATAGTGGCGCGCAAGGGAAAGGAAGATGGCAAGTGGTATATGGGCGGTGTCACTGACGAGCAGGCCCGCGATTTCACCATCAAGCTTGACTTCCTCCCTGAGGGAGAAAAATTCACAGCTGTGATATATCAGGATGCCCCTGATGCCGACTGTTTCACCAACGAGCAGGCTTATGTTATCAGCACCAAGAAGGTAAGCTCAAAGGACAAGCTCAAGCTGCATATGGCTCCGGGTGGCGGTTTTGCCGTACAATTCAAGTAAATTATATCTACTACTTATAACATGAAACACACAGTACAATTACAGTATCACACAGATTGGGGCCAGGTGCTCTGGCTGATCAGCAGGGAGAACCGTTATCCTATGCGCTGGTCGGAGGGTGACTTCTGGCAGGCCGAGGTTGAGGCCGCTGACCTCAAGGAATACTTTTTTGCAGTAATCCAGGACGGACTCATAATCCGTATGGATTGGGATAATCACAGCAGCAAGGCTCCTAAGAAGGGTGAGGTGATTATGGAGAAATGGATAGAGGCTCCGGCCGGCTGTCCTTTCCCACGCCGCCACCAGCAGGAGAAATTCGACCGTCCGGGCTTTCGTGGAGCCGGTGTCGCAGTGCCTGTTTTCTCTTTGCGCAGTGCGTCAGACTATGGTATAGGCGAGTTCCTTGACCTCAAATATATGGTTGACTGGGCCGCTGAGACAGGTATGAGCATAATTCAGCTGCTTCCTATCACTGACACTACTCGCAAAGGACAGTGGAAAGAGTCATACCCATACAGCCCTATCACCAGCTTTGGACTCCATCCTCTCTTCCTTAACCTCCAGAAGATAGGCATAAAAGCCGATTCTGCTTTCAAGAAGGCCCAGAAAGCAATCAACGAGATTCCATATGTGGATTATCCTCGCGTTTTCAAGGAGAAGATGGCTTACATACGTCAAGCTTTCGAGGCAAACGGTGCCAAGGATATGGAAAGCGCCTCTTACAAAAAATTCGTAAAGGAAAATGCTTACTGGCTGGATGAATACAGCACTTTCTGCGCAAAGAGAGACAAGCTGGAGCCTGATTATTACCGTTGGATGCAGTATCATCTGGACAAACAGCTCAGCTCTGTCGTGAAATATGCACGTAGCAAAGGCGTGTCTTTCAAAGGTGACCTGCCTATAGGCGTGAGTCAGGACAGTGCCGACGCATACTTCCATCCTGAGCTTTTCAATCTGGACTGCAGCGCAGGCGCGCCGCCTGACATGTTCAGTACAGAAGGCCAGCGTTGGGGCTTCCCTACCTACAACTGGGATGAGATGGCCAAAGACAACTATGCATGGTGGAAGAGCCGTCTGCGCAAGATGAGCGAGTACTTTGACGCCTTCCGTATAGACCATATACTCGGCTTCTTCCGCATATGGGAGATTCAGAATGAGTTCAAGTGTGGTCTCAACGGTTATTTCAACCCTGCCTTGCCATACACTATCGACGAGATTCGCAATGCTTACCTGCCTGTAGAGGGCCTTTTCCATGAGGATCCGCGTCATCCTGGAATGTACCAGCCTATGATCACTCCATATTCACAGAGCCTTCCTCAGTGGCAGCAGGAGCGTTTCGGAGCTATGTACAATGACTTCTTCTACCATCGTCACGATGAGTTTTGGCGCAGGAATGCAGAGAAGAAACTGCCTGAGCTGCTGAGTGCAAGCGGTATGCTGGCCTGCGGCGAGGATTTGGGTATGGTGCCTGATTGCGTCCCTGGTGTTATGAACCATTGGAAGATTCTAACTCTGGAAATGACCAATATGGAGAAAGGACGTCCTTGGCCATATCTCAGCGTATGCGCTTCTTCAAGCCACGACCTGCCTCCTGTACGCATGCAGCATGAGGGCAAACTCAGTACTGAGGATGTTTACAATATTCTCGCATCCCATTTCCATAGCCCATGTATGCTTTCTATACATCCGCTTCAGGATTATCTGGGAATGGATGAGAAACTCCGCCGTGAGGACTGGCAGAACGAGCGTGTCAATGACCCTGCAGATGCCGACAACAAATGGAAGTATCGCGTGCACATCAATCTTGACCTGCTTTGCTCAGAGCAAGCCGCTACGCTCAATACCAAGATCAAGGATATGCTCAAGTATTCGGGAAGGTCATAAATCCTGGGACATTAAAAGACCGGAAAGCCTTTGGGGAAGCATCCCTTCAGACTTTCCGGCCTTTTTTTGTGCCGACGGCCGGCTACATACGTGAGGATTCGTCAAGCTTGCCAATATTGTTGCGCATTGAGCTTGTGTTTTTGCCGAAGCGCCAGCTGACTCCAAGACGTATGCCTGTGCTTGTGCTTTTCTGGTCTATGCTGTATGTCTTCACATCACCATCGAAAATGTTGGTTTCAGTTTGTCTTCCTCCGAAGATGTCGCTTACAGCAAGATCAACTGACAGTTTTCCGTCCAGGAAACTCTTGGACAAGAAGTAGTCCAGGGTCCACAATGAACCAATCTTGTAGAATCCCACGCTCTGTCCGCTGCTGTACCAGCCTGATATTCCTGTCTTGAAGTTCAGAGGCAGATAGAATGTAGTTGAAGCATAGCCGAAAAAATGGCCGCCTTTATTGTTGAGCTCGTTCACCATGCCTGTATACAGTCCAGGATAGGCTTTGAAAGAAGTATATGAATATGAGAGGTTTGCAGTGAAGTTCCACCATTTTGTGATAGGCTGTTCCGAAATGCCTGCGCTGACAGATGCCACGTCCATATTGCCGGAATTGTCATATCTCAGACCATTGTGCCTGTGCTGCTGTCAAAGGTGGGAATCTGCATAGAATTGGATCCCAATATCTTGGAGTAGCCTACATTAATGCTCATCCTGCCGAAGAGTATGGCCGTAAGGGAAAGGTTGTGCGTATATTCAGGTCTCATGTCAGCCTTGCCCTGTACATATGTCGTGGCGTTGATATAGCTTTTGTAAGGGTTAAGCTGCCAGTACTTTGGACGGCTAATTCGTGCAGCATAATTAAGTGAAAAGATATACTTCTGGCTTGGCATCCAGCTCACTGTAGCATTAGGGAAGAAATTGATGTATCTGTCCGAAGTCGGAGCGCTGTCCTGCCACAATCCCTTGGTGAAGGTAGCCTCGCTTCTGAGGCCCAGCTGGGCGTTCCACTTGGGATTGAACTGCTTCGCTACGTTTACGTATGCTGCGGCAATCCATTCTATATAATTGAAATTATCCATTGTGGATGCAGTGACAGGCAGTTCCCAAGGCTGAGTGTCCGTATTATAGTCGAAATGCTTGAACTTGTTGTCCGTGAAAGACATGGCAACTTTGAGGCCGGCTTCAATACGTCCTGTCTGTTTCCAGAATACGCTGCTGTAATCAGATTTTACCGATACGAGGTGTAGGGTGCGGTTGTTGTTTTCGAAGAATCCGTAATCCTTCAGATCAGAATGTTCATCCTTAATTTTCCATATGTTGTATTGGGTGTTGTCTTCTATGGATTGGTTTCGGCTATAGTCGGCGTTCATTATCAAAGATGATGCGCGTGACTCGTCAAAGCTATGGGTGTAATTTAAGTTTACATGAGCGAAATTGCCTTTGCCCAACTGCTCCGTCCTGCTGTCCAGGCGTGAATACAGCCTCTGGTTCTCAGTTTCCCAGTCATAATAATTGCTGATTATGCTGTTCTCATGCGGCACATATCTGTTGTCATTGAACCTGACGTTGGCTATCGCACCCACAATGTCATTGCTTCCTATATGCCAGTCGTGCTGCAGTTTCACGTTATGTCCGCTTCTGACTATGTCCATATTGGTCAAAGATTCCTGCATGTTCCTGTAATCATCTCCGAACATTTTCTTCTCCACCACAGCCTCGCTGTCTTCCCCATAATCAGGAGTATAAGTGAACATAGTGTAGGTCTTGTCAGTTTTGTACATAATATTCGCACTGGCGTTTCCGTCCAATCCATACCTGACGCTGCTTGTGCGCCAAGGCCTGAACTTGTATTCCCCGGTCATGTTCACGTTGCCGCTCAGGCCCTGCATGAAGCCCTTCCTTGTCTTGATGTTTATTATTCCGCCCGATCCTTCTGCGTCATACTTCGCCGAAGGGCTGGCCATAAGCTCAACTTTATC
>CAMFRR010000060.1 GCA_945982095.1 uncultured Bacteroidales bacterium | reverse complement strand
CCGAGGTTCGCAGGCGACTTTTTTACATTCCTATACGTATGCAGATGCTTACAGCGGCCGAACAACGCTGTCTTAAGGATTTTTTATTACATTTGTAGATAAAGATTATTAAACCTATATTATGATAGAAAAAGCTAACAAGATCCTTGCAAAGGCCAAGGAGCAGATGGGATCAGCAGTCGCTTTCCTCGAAGAAGATCTCAAATCTTACCGTGCAGGCAAAGCAAATCCTATGATTTTCAACAATGTTTGTGTTGATTACTATGGCTGTCCCACCCCTATACCTCAGGTGGCTTCGGTAACCACTCCGGACGCAAAGACCATTCTCATCCAGCCGTGGGAGAAGAAAATGATACATGCCATTGAGAAGGCCATTATGGATGCCAATGTGGGCATGACTCCTCAGAACAATGGTGAAAGCATTCGCTGCAATGTACCTGCCCTCACTGAGGAACGCAGGAAAGAGCTCATCAAGAAGGCGAAGGCCGAGGGCGAGAACAGCAAGACTGTCGTACGTAATGCCCGCCGTGACGCCATGGATGCCCTCAAGAAACTCATCAAGGAGGGTCTTGCAGAGGATATGGAGAAGGACTTCGAGGATAAGGTGCAGAAAGAGACCGATGCCAAAATCAAGACCATCGATGCTCTAGTATCTGCTAAGGAAAAAGACATTATGACCGTATAGTGAAGCGGGTAGCAATTCAAGGATATCGCGGCTGTTTTCACGAACAGGCTGCGAGATTGTTCTATAAGGGCTTGTCTCTTCCGGGTTTGGATACAGACAGGCTCGATATAGTTGAATGTGACCGTTTCGAGGACCTATACAAAGCTGTGAAAGACGGTAGGGCCGATGCTCTGGTGATGGCCATAGAAAACACGGTGAGCGGCGGTCTCCTTCCCAACTTCGAACTCCTGCGCAAGTACGACCTTAAGATTAAAGGTGAGTTCTTTATGCGCATCGAGCAGAACCTCATGGCTTTGCCCGGACAAAGAATAGAAGACATACACGAGGTGCGTTCCCACTATATGGCAATCAACCAGACCCGCCAGTATTTTGCAGACAAGCCCTGGATAAGGCTGGTGGAGGCCGACGATACTGCAAAGGCTGCAGCCGACATAGCCCACAGCGGGCTCAGGGGCGTGGGTGCCGTGGCTTCTGGACTTGCCGCCGAACTATATGGAATGGAGATACTTGCACCTGGCATAGAGACCTACAAGCAGAACTTCACCCGCTTCCTCATCCTGGACGAGGAGCTGGAAGTGACAGGGGACAACATTGACAAGGCCTCCATATGCTTCACCCTGCCCCACAAGACAGGCTCATTGGCCCAGATACTCACAATACTCTCATTCTACGACATGAACCTCACCCGTATTCAGTCCTTGCCCATACCCGGCCAGCAATGGGAGTACTTCTTCTATGCCGACATAAAATTTGAAAGCTACACCCGTTACCAACAGGCCCTTGCGGCTGTGCGTCCGCTTATGAAGGACCTCAATGTGTTGGGTGAATACAAGACAGTATTATGATAATACAAGCAGCACAGCGTCTGGACAATATCCAGGAGTACTATTTCTCACGCAAGAACAAGGAACTCGCCGCCCTCAACGCTTCACGCAAAGAGCAGGGGCTAGAAGCGGTGATAAACCTGGGCGTGGGTGCGCCCGATATGATGCCCCCGGCTACGGCAATAGAGGCCCTGGTGGAGGAATCACAGCGCTGTGATGTGCATAAGTACCAGAGCTATAGGGGAATACCTGAGCTGAGGGAAGCCTTCGCACGCTGGTACTCACAGTGGTACTCGGTACAGTTGGACCCTAATACCCAAATCCAGCCCCTGGTCGGGTCGAAAGAGGGTATACTGCTGCTCTGCATGGCCTTTCTCAACGCGGGCGACAAGGTGCTGGTGCCAGACCCGGGCTATCCCACCTACAGCTCTGCAGCTTCTTTGGTTCAGGCTGAAATCATACGTTATGATATCCTGGCCGAAAACTCCTTTTATCCCGATTTCGACGCCCTTGAGTCAATGGACCTGAGTGGGGTTAAGATGATGTGGGTGAATTATCCCAATATGCCAACGGGAGCCCCTGCCAGCATTCAGCTGTACGAGCGACTTGTGGACTTCGGTCAAAGGCACGGCATATTGATTTGCAACGACAACCCTTACAGCTTTGTGCTCAACGACAAGCCCCTTTCCATTATGTCTGTCCCCGGAGCCTTCGACTCTTGTGTGGAGCTGAATTCTCTGAGCAAGGCCCACAATATGAGCGGATGGCGTATAGGAATGGTCTGTGCCTCTGCCGAGATAATAGAGACTGTGCTCAAGGTCAAGAGCCAGATGGACAGCGGAATGTTCAGACCTCTGCAGATGGCAGCTATACAGGCCCTGGGCCAGGACAAGGAATGGTACGTACATATGAACCAAGTCTACTCCGAGCGTAAGGAGGTGGCCCTCAGGATTATGGAAAAGCTTGGGGCTGAGGTGCATCCCGGAGCTCAGGGCCTCTTCGTATGGGGAAGGCTCAGGGAGGACAATGCCCTTATAGCCGGCTATCGCACTCATCTTGGGCTTGGCGAGAGGATGTCTGACTTTTTGCTTTATGAAAAAGGGGTATTCATCACCCCGGGCATGGTTTTCGGACACAATTGGAACGACTACATACGCATCTCCCTCTGCGCTGACAAAGCCGTGCTGGAAAAAGTTTTGAAAATGTTATAAATACCTGATACTATGAAACTTGATATCGTATCTCCAATGGAATGGGGCTTTTTCACCCTTCCTCGTCCTTGCGTGATTGCAGGACCTTGCAGCGCCGAATCCCTGGACCAATGCCTCACTACGGCCGCGGGTCTCAAAAAGATTGGAATAAATATGTTCCGGGCCGGTGTCTGGAAGCCCCGCACCCATCCGGGCGGATTCGAAGGCTACGGCGTTCCAGCGCTGAAATGGCTCCAGGCCGTCAAGAAGGAACACGGTATGAAAGTTTCTTGTGAGGTGGCTTCGGCCCAACACGTGTTCGAATGCGTCAAACATGGGGTGGATATGGTGTGGATAGGCGCACGTACCACTGCCAATCCTTTCCTTATGCAGGAAATTGCCGAGGCCCTCGAAGGCACCGACCTTCCTGTGCTTGTGAAAAACCCCGTGAATCCCGATGTGGACCTGTGGATAGGGGCGCTGGAGCGTCTCAACCGTTGTGGGGTGAGGAAGCTTGGAGCCATTCACCGCGGCGTCTCAAGCTCCCAGAAGCTCAAATATCGCAACGACCCTGCCTGGGAGATGGCCATTGAACTGCGCCGCCGCATCCCTGAGCTCCCCATTTTCGTGGACCCTTCGCATATGGGAGGTTCCACCGAATATATACAGGACCTGTCACAAAGAGCCCTCGACCTGGGTTTTGAAGGCCTGATGATAGAGAGCCATTGCAATCCTGCCTGCGCCTTGAGTGACGCCAAACAGCAGCTCACCCCTGACCAGTTGTGGGAGATTTTGCTTGGAGACAACAAGCTTGTGGTGAGGGACAACGACACCGACAATCTCGTATACAAAGAGAATATGACCCAGCTGAGGGCCAAGATAGATGTTCTGGACGACAATATACTCCTGCTTCTTGCCCAGCGTATGGCTGTTTCCAAGACCATAGGCCAGTTCAAGAAGGAGAACAACATAGCCATACTTCAGGCCGGCCGTTGGGATGCCCTGCTGGAAAGGATGATAAGGAAGGGAGAGGAGATAGGGCTGGATGCCGATTTCGTGCGTGATATTTATGTGACCATACACGAGGCGTCCGTGAATGTGCAGAATAAGGTGCTCGAAGAGAAATAATCAGCCTTAAGGAATATGAAGATAGGGGATATAGAACTGGGCGACAAACCTTTGCTTCTTGCGCCTATGGAGGATGTAACAGACGCATCCTTCCGTTGGGTGTGCAAGAAGTACGGGGCAGATATGATGTATACGGAGTTCGTGCCTTCTGACGGGCTCATACGCGATGCCGCCAAGGCCATAGCCAAGATGCACACCTTTGATTTCGAAGCCCCTATAGGCATACAGATATATGGACACATACCTGAGGCTATGGTAGATGCCGCCAAGATGGTGGAACATGCTGCCGAGCTGGCCGGAGGACACGGGGCCGATGTCCTGGACATAAATTTCGGCTGCCCCGTGAAAAAGATTGCCGGCAGGGGAGCGGGCAGCGGAATGTTGCGCGAACCAGACAAACTCGTGGCCATAGTTGAGGCTGTGGTGAAGGCCGTGGACATGCCGGTGACAGTGAAGACCCGTCTTGGCTATGATGAAGATTCCAAAATCATAGTTGAGCTGGCCGAAAGGCTGCAGGATGTGGGGATAAAGGCC
Source organism: uncultured Bacteroidales bacterium (assembly GCA_945982095.1). Classification (GTDB taxonomy): domain Bacteria; phylum Bacteroidota; class Bacteroidia; order Bacteroidales; family UBA932; genus Cryptobacteroides. Next base: position 1,824 of record CAMFRR010000060.1, on the reverse strand, counting down.
CTGACCGTTCATGGGCGTACACGTGCCCAGATGTACAAAGGCTCTGCAGACTGGACCTTGATAGGCAAGATAAAGGAAAACCCGAGGATGTATATTCCTATTATTGGTAACGGCGACATCACGAGTCCGCAGGATGCAAAGAATGCTTTTGATAGCTATGGAGTGGATGGGGTGATGATAGGCCGTGCTACCTATGGGCATCCGTGGATATTCCGTGAGATTAAACATTATATGCAAAGCGGTGAAATCCTGCCTCCTATGTCTGTGTTGGAAAGGGTTGCCCTCGCTAAGGAGCACCTTGCCAAGAGCATAGAATTGAAGGGCGACAAGGTGGGGGTTTTCGAAATGCGCCGCCACCTGGCCAATTATTTTAAAGGTATTCCGGATTTCAAGCCATATCGTCTGAGACTTGTGACTGAGACAGACCCGGCGCTCATTGCATCTTGTCTGGATGAAATTGCCACTCGTTTCGGCGAATGCCGCCCCGACGTCAGCTCAGTCTACGGACTCTAAACGTCCCCACTGTCATTTCGAGCGCAGCCCCCTTTTGTCATCTCGACCGAGCGAAGCGAGTGGAGAGATCTGCTTCCTCTTTCTGCCCTCTCGCCCAAGCTCTCCTGTCATTTCGAGCGAAGCCCGAAGGGCGAAGTCGAGAAATCTGCCCTCCCAACCACGCCCAACTGTCATTTCGAGCGAAGTCGAGAAATCTGCTCGACGCAATGCCCTTCACAGCAAGAAAAGTCCAGTCTAATCAGCGAATTTTTAATATAACCGAAAAATAATTTGCTGCTATAAGATTAATATATATATTTGTGACTTCATAAAGTACACATGAAACTCGCGGATATATCAGATCAAAGAATGATTACCCCTGCTATTCTTAGGGGGGGGTATTTAATAGACTGCAATTCAACGATATACGGGATTATTCCCGGAAAAAGGAAAGGCGTATCCACTCAGGAAGCGTCTTTTTTCGTTATGCCCTCTGCGGCAGATCCTTGCTTGAAACAAAAATCAAATATCAAATCTTATGAAAAATTTAGAAAAATTTAGCGCCAAGACGCAGTATGTCACACCCTCGTGCAAAAGCGTGATGTTGAAGTTAAGGGAAACAATCTTGACGGGGAGCGGAAACTATGATAGACGGACAGGTCTCCATAGTTGGGATAACGCAGAAGACGTCAATAACGAGAATGATGAATGGGGTTATTAATCAGGGACTGCTATGAAGAAGGTTACAAAACTTTTCATGTACTTCGCAGCGGCTGCGATGACATTTGTTTCCTGCGGTAAGGAAGAAATTAAACCCGTTGAGCCAGAGACTCCAGGCGTAATTAAGGTTCGATTTGGCGCCGAGGCTCCTATTACTAAGGCGGTAGCTACCGACGACGATTCAAACTTTGAGTCTACATGGATTGACAACGTGGATGCGATAGGTGTGACATCTTACGATAATGGTAGTGTTTATGAAGATAATGCGTTATCAATATGGTATACAGATGCATTTGAAACTACTTTGTCAAACGACTATACGCCAGAAAAGATTTATCAGTTCAAAGGCGTGTATCCGTACTCAGAAAATGGTACTGTAGATTTCGGAGCAACTCGTGAACAGACTCTTGGAAAACAAAATGGCAAATATGACATCATGGTGTCATCAACGATCAGTTCTACTCTCCCAGCAGAGAATAAGTTGGTTCTTCCGATGTCACGCCAGACAGCGACCGTTTACTTCCATCTCAAAAGTGATCTCGACGAAGTCGTAAAGAGCGCAACCTTGATTACTGAAGATGGTAAATGGATTGCAGCCAGCACTGCTACTCT
>CAMFRR010000059.1 GCA_945982095.1 uncultured Bacteroidales bacterium | reverse complement strand
AGGAGTCCGTCTCGTGGGCTCGGAGATGTGTATAAGAGACAGGCAACGGTGAGCTCATGCTCAGGCGAATTCAATGTCACCCTTTCGAATCTTGAGCCAGGCCGCAAATACGCCTATCAGGCATATGCCAAGGTCTACGGCACAGGAGATTATGCAGACGAATACCAAGTATTCTATGCCTCAGCTCCCGACTTCTTCACAATGCCTAAGCCGGGAAGCGAGCCTGCAGTCGATGCCCAGTGGCTGGAACTTACCAGCGCCAAAAAGGGCGACCAGTATCTCACCCGTACATATTACGCGGGCGAGCGCAACTACACCCACTTCTTCGATACCTCGATGAAAACCTCGCTGTGGACAGCTTATCCGCTGAACAGCAGTCACATGGGTTCTCTGAAGAGGCCTTCTTCATGGCATTATAGCCCTGATATTCCCCAGGAGTACCAGATTAATGTGACATCAGGAAGCTACAAGTCGGGTTATTCACGTGGACACCTGCTTCCTAACGGTTCGCGTAACGGCAACTCCACTATGCAGAAGCAGGCTTTCTATGTCACCAACCAGGTGCCACAGATTCAGAATACCTTCAATGGCTCTATATGGAACAATCTTGAGAATGCCGTTCAGGGCGTTGCCCAGAAAGAAGAAGTGTATGTGGTGACAGGTGTCGCCTTCAATAAGGAAGGTGAGACCAAGAGCCTGAATTACGCTACTGATGATGCTGGCAAGCAGGTCGCTGTGCCTAACTACTTCTATAAGGTAGTACTTAAGGTCAAGACGGACGGCTCTAAGATTTCGGATGCAGCAACCATAGGCTTCTGGTTCGAGCACAAGGGCTATGCAAAAGGCGATTCCTATATGAACTACAGCGTGAGCGTTGACCAGATAGAAGAGTGGACTGGATTCGATTTCTTTGTGAATCTTCCGGACGACATTGAAAACACTGCAGAATCGGCTTCCATTACCTGGGACCAGTTCTCTAGTTTCTGATTCTACTACATGAACTCGTAACAATTTCTATGAAATATTACAGATTGCTTCCAATGCTCTTGCTCTGCTCTTGTGCGGGCAATGACATTATTTATAAAAATGCTTCGTACGAATGGCACGAGGACAGAATAGTGCAGGGAGATTATTGTGCGCTTGCTGAGAGTCCATACCGTATAGTTTCTGATTTCCAAGGGGAGAATCTCGTTTGGGAATGCATAAATGACATCTCTTCCAAGCCAGCCCTCAGCTGCGTTTCCCCATTGGAACTGGCCGTGTATAACATGGCTGTGGACGGCAGCATAAGGGCCGTAGAGCCTGACGGTACGCTACGCACAGGAGTGCTCTGGGGCGGAGTTTGGACCAGGGACGTGAGCTACAGCATACTTCTTGGCATGTCCTTCGCTCAGCCTGAGGCTTCGATGGAGAGCCTTAAGCACAAGATAGGCAAACATGGCCAGATCATTCAGGACACTGGAACAGGCGGTGCCTGGCCTTGCAGCACGGACCGTCAGATATGGACTGTTGCAGCCTGGGAACTTTATAAGGTGACGGGCGATATGGACTGGCTGGCCCAGGTTTATCCTGTGGCCAAGAAATCTCTCGAGGTGGATATGGCTTCAATTTATGATCCCGCCACCGGTCTTGTAAGGGGAGAATCCTCTTTCATAGATTGGAGAGAACAGTCATATCCTCGCTGGATGGAGCCTTCAGACATCTATGCCACCCTTTGCATAGGAACCAACGCCGTTCATTACGAAGCCTTGAATTGTGCAGCAAGCATGGCTGCCATTATGGGCGATGCCGAGTCCGCTCAGAAGTTTTCAGCCAAGGCCGAGAGCCTCAAACAGGCCATAAACGAGCATCTTTGGATGGACGACAAGTCTTATTATGCCCAGTATCTTGGTTCACGCAGGGGAGAAGGCTTCATATATGACAAATGCGAGACTTTGGGTCAGGCCCTCTCGGTGCTTTACGGCATAGCAGATGAAAGCCGCAGCACAGTGCTCTCGCAGTCAGTGCCTTCAGTGGATTTCGGAACACCTGTGTTCTATCCTTGGATTCCTGATATTCCACCTTATCACAACCGTGCGGTATGGCCTTTCGTTCAGGCTTTCTGGATGGAGGCAAGTGCCAAAGCAGGAAATGAAGAGGGCGTGCTCGCTGCTATGGGAGCCCTCAACAGGGCGGCTATGATGTATGCCACAAACAAAGAGAACTATGTTGCCGATACAGGCGACCAGAATGGCACCGCTCTCAACTCGGACAACCAGCTTTGGAGTGTTGCCGGAGCCTTGTCTATGACATACAAAGTGCTCTGTGGCATGAGCTTCGAGCAGGACTGCCTCAGTTTCAAGCCATTCGTTCCCCGCAAGCTGGCTGCCGAGCGCAAACTCAGCGGCTTTGCCTACAGAGGCTCTGTGCTTGACATTGAAGTTGACGGCTACGGTGATTCCATTAAGACCTTCTATCTGGACGGCAAGCAGTGCAGTGAGCACAAGGTGCCAGCTTCGCTTACAGGCAAGCATACAGTACGTATAGTGATGAATGATTCCTTTGCTAAGGATATTCATGCCAGGTTCGAGAATGCATGCAATGCTCCATTGATGCCTGTAGCTTCTCTGGCCTCTTCGCTCTATACCTGGAAAGCTGTCGAGGATGCTGCATACTACTGCATATATCTGGACGGAAAGATGATGGCCAAGACAGAAGACACTTCGTTTGCTGTGCCTCAGGACTGGAAGGGCGACCTTCAGGTGGTGGCCTTCTCAGCAGCTGATGTGCCTTCATTCCCGAGTGAGCCGGTATATCTGGGACAGAATATCAGCAAGGGCTTCCGTGAGATCAGGCTGGAGAAGAATTCAACACCTTTCAAACTTAAAGTAAGTGTGGAGGAGGACGGAACATATTGGCTCTCATGGAATTATGCCAATGGCAACGGCCCAATCAGCACTAAGAGCAGCTGCGGTATCCGCAACCTCTATGTGGATGGCAAAGCTGCCGGTCAGACCGTATTCCCTCACAGAGGCAAGGGAGACTGGAACAATTGGGGATGGACTTATCCTGTCCGTCTGCAATTGAGCAAGGGCGAGCACGAGCTTATGCTGCGTTTCGACCCTGAGAACGAGAATATGGACATCAATAAGAATGCCTTTGCTCTCAAAGGCCTGAGATTGGAATATTGAGTTTTTTATAGGAACAGGGCGAATATTGGGGCGAGCACTACAGTGAGCAGGCCGCACACCACAATTGAAAGACTGCTCATCGCTCCCTCGAGGCGCCCAATTTCCATCGCGCGTGCAGTACCGACTGCATGAGAGGCAGAGCCTATTGCAATTCCTTTTGCAATGGGCTCTTCTATTTTGAACAGCTTGAGCACAGCTTCGGCGATTACATTTCCCACTACTCCTGTGATAACGATAATTACCACACCCAGGGAAACATGGCCGCCAAGTTCTTCAATTACACCCATTCCTATGGCAGTAGTGATGGATTTTGGCAGGAAGGTCACATATTCTTCATGCATGAAACCGAAAGCCAGGGCCATGAGCAATATGCACACAAGGCTTGCCACCACTCCTGACAATATGCCTGCAAGTACGGCCTGCCAGTGTTTGCGCAGAATCTCAAACTGCTCGTAAAGCGGCAGGGCGAGGCATACTGTGGCCGGGGTAAGCATGTAGCTGATTATCTGTGTGCTTTGCTGGTAGCTCTCGTAGCTTGTTCCTGTCACGAGCAAGAAACTTATGGTCAGCACTATTGAAACCAGCAGGGGATTGCAGAGCGAAGATCCGCTTTTCTTGCGCAGCCACAGTCCTATAGCATACGAACCAAGGCTTATGGCTGCTCCTGCAAACAGGGAGTTCTCCAAAAACATATTCATCGCGTTTTCCTCCTTATCACTCTTTGGGTTACGGCTCCCGCAACTCCCATCACTGCCACCGTACTGATTACAGTTACCGCAATGTAGGGCAGCCAGTTGGCTTTGATCAGACCCCAGGATTCCATCACTCCTACGGCAGGAGGAAGGAAGAGTATAGGCATAATTAGTATGAGGAAGTCGGCCGTCTCGCGTATGTGCGAAGCCTTCACAATTTTCAGCTTGAGTGCCGAAAAAAGCAGCACTATGCCATATATGCTTGCCGGAATAGGCAGGGGAATGATGAATCTCAGCAGCTCCCCGGCAAATGAAAATGCAAGAATTATTAGAAATTGGATAAGGTATTTCATATTATGATCCCAAAAAACGCGCAAAGGTAATAATTTTTCCATACCTTTGCCATTAAACTTGAATTATATTATGAAGAAGTATATTTCGGTGCTGCTCTTTGTCTTCTCGACAGCAATGGCCTTGTCAGCGGAAGCGGGCGAAAAGCCCCAGGCCTGCTCAAAATGCCAGCCTTGTAATCTGGATTGGCGCCATGAAATCAGTCTTGGCGTAGGAGACCAGCTGTTCGAGTCACTTGTGTGGCAGAATCCTCCATACATAGTAAACAACATGCCCCAGGAATGGAGCGGCGTATACAAGGAACGTTACCGTTATACCCAACATTGGTCCCTGAACTATTACTACAACCACAACTCCTGGTTTTCATGCGGCATACAGGCTGATATTTCAGCCTGCCTTTGGGATGATGTGAAAAGAAATGGTCTGGGCCAGGAGCTGAACCGCAACAAGAACTCCAATTTCTGGAATCTGACCCTGATGCCTTGTCTGAGATTCTGGTGGTTCCGCTATGAATATGTAGGCATGTACACCAACCTGGGTTTCGGGCTTTGCCTGAACGGAGGCAGCGAAACTGATTACAAGGGCAGACATACTGCAGCAGCCATGGCCTTCGACCTTGGACTCGTGGGACTGCAGTGCAATTACAAACGTTATTTTGCCTTCGCCCAGCTGGGCGGCCTGTATGCTTTTCGCAACAAGAACACCATATACATGCTGAATTCACGTATAGTAAGCGCCGGCATAGGTGTAAAATTCTGAGCATAGCATGAAACGATATTTCATATTCCTGGCAACAGCTCTCCTGACCCTCGCTGCATGCAACAGGGCTCCAATGTTTGTGGAAGAGATAGAAGGGGCCCACACAGAGTATTTCCAGGTATACTCTACCAATGTCACCGATTTATCCAAAGGCATACCTGCACATTGTGCCATACCTGCAGACGATGGAACCAAAACCACATCCATTCCTGTAAACAACATATTGTCCCTGATTTTCGAGAACGCACGCAAAGGCAAGGTCATAGAACTTGCGGGCAGTTACGAGTCTTACGATTTCAGCACAGGGGAAACAATACGTCTGTCAGGCAAAGTTCTGCTCCCCAAGGACCGAAAACCCAAACGCTATATAGTGGTGAGCCACTATACTATAGGGGCGAATTCGGAGGCTCCGTCGAATCTGTTCCCGCTGGAGGGCATACTCTGCGACATGGATTATGCCATGATATTCCCTGATTATCAGGGATTTGGTATAGACAGGGACAGAATCCATCCCTATCTCGTAATGGAGCAGACAGCACTGGATGTCATAATGATGTATCTTAGCGTGGCCAATTACCTTAAAGGCACCAAATACGAGCCTGAATACGACGACATTTACCTCATGGGCTTTTCCCAGGGAGGAGCGGTTACCATGTCCACCCAATGGATGATAGAGGAATATTTCAATGCAAGCATAAAAGTGCATCAGGTGTTCGCAGGCGGTGGCCCTTATGATGTTCGCGCCACCTTCAACAATTTCGTGGAGACGGACAAGGTGAATATTGCCCCGGCTGTGCCTTATGTGATACAGGGTATGATTGAGGGTTACGGCACAGATGTGGAAATAGAAAGGGTCCTGCAGCCATGGGTGTGCGAGAAACTGGACCCTTGGATTAATTCCAAGGATTACACGGTGAACCAGCTCAGGGAAATGATGGCAACCACCAAAACCTCAGACCTTCTCACGCCTGAGGCCATGGACCGTTCCAGCGACCTTGTTTCTGAACTTTACAAGGCTATGACAGAGAATTCCATAGTGGCCAGGAACTGGACTCCTGAGGCTCCTGTTTATCTCATGCATTCTATTGATGACGATGTTGTTCCGTATGTCAATGCCATAAAGGCCAAGGACAAGTGGAAGGACGGCAATATTCAATACAATCTCGGACATTATGGTTCACATATGCAGTCTGTGCTGAGGTTCATTTACTCAGTTCAGACCTGGCTTAAAGATACGGAGGA
>CAMFRR010000058.1 GCA_945982095.1 uncultured Bacteroidales bacterium | reverse complement strand
CTGTCATACAGCGCAACATAAGGCTCAGCGAGGCTCCATCCCACGGCAAACCTATAGTGATGTACGACGTAATGTGCCCGGGCACATCCAATTACATGAACCTTGCAAACGAAGTTATCAAGCATAATCTCCAATAATTATCAAGTTACGTTCTATGGCAAAACAACAGAGAGGACTGGGCAGAGGCCTGGGTGCGCTGCTCGGCGACGATGACTTGGATTTCTCACCTGTACGCAAGCCCGTTCAATATGTGAACTCCACACCTGCCCTTGTCAGAAATGCTAAGGGAGGGGAGATATTGTCTCTGGAAATCTCCAAGATTGAGCCTAATCCTTATCAGCCCCGTGTGTCCTTTGACCGTGAGGCTATGGAAGAGTTGGCGGCAAGCATCAAATCCCTGGGCATGATACAGCCCATCACCGTGCGCCGCATTTCCGATGAACGTTATCAAATCATAAGCGGTGAAAGACGTTACAGGGCTGCCACCATGGCGGGTCTTGACACTGTGCCTGCATATATACGCAATGCCGATGATACAGGCATGTTGGAGATGGCCATAGTGGAGAATGTGCAAAGGGCGGATCTGGATCCTATCGAGGTGGCGATGTCTTACCAGCGTCTTATGGAGGAATGCCATCTGACACAGGAGCAACTTGCGTCCAGAATAGGCAAGGGAAGGGTGTCGGTGGCAAATTATCTGCGCCTTCTCAAACTTCCGGCCAAAGTTCAGTATGACCTGAAGGTGGGCAATGTGTCTGTGGGCCATGCCAAGGTGCTGCTCAGTCTTGAAGATTCACGCCTGCAGGAGAAACTGTGTGATGAGATTATACGTAACGGATTGAGCGTTAGGGCTTTGGAGCAGAGAATCAAAGATTTGGAGACGGCTTCAGACCCACATCCGAATACAGAGAGGAAACATTCTGACGCCCTGCTTTCCGACGAGCGCATAATCAGGGCCAGCAGCTGGCTGGGCTCATTTTTTGATAAGAAGGTGTCGGTCAAGGCGGGTCCGGACGGAAAGGGCAGCATGACCATACATTTCAAAAGCCTCCGCCAGGTAGAGGACTTCTGCCGCATGCTGGAGGAACATAATCTATAAGCTCATGAACCACAGGCACTCCGTTACAGTCTTGTTTTGCATCCTCTGCTTCCTTTTCATGTGGAGGCCGGGGGCTCATGCCCAGTTCCGCAACGAGGCCTTCAATCAGAAATATACCCAGGTGGACAGCACCGCAGGGGCGGATACCTCAAGCAAACTCATCAATTTCAAAGAAATATTCGGAGGCCTTGCCCACAAGCGCAGCATGAGGATAGGTACCATGTTCAGCACCTCCATCTTCATTCCGGGGGCTTCTCAGATATATAATGAGCAGTATTGGAAACTTCCCATATATTATGGCGGCATTGCTGCCGGTCTCACAGCCGGAACAGTGATGCATTTCCAATATCAGAAGAGCGGCATTCAGGGGCATAAGCTGGCAAGTACCCTCAGCTTCGTAGGTGCCGGAATTTTCTATTATGCCTCCCTTATGGACGGTGCCATAAGCTATAAATCAGACCGCAAGCACCTTGCCGGAAGGGCTGCCATTTATTCCATACTCTGTCCGGGTCTGGGACAAGCCTATAACGGCGAGTATTGGAAGATACCTATTTATGTGGGAGGCATGGCTACAGCTGCCCACTTCTATTATACCAACCTATTGAATTACAACCGTTTCCGAGATATATACAGGGAAGTTTCCGAGCCAGGATACACAGGCGGCAGTCCTGTGAATGCCACTCAGGCCAAATATTACAGGGACCAGTACCGGCGCCTCAAGGACTATAGCATGCTGGCATTCTTTGCTGTATATCTGCTGCAGATTATCGATGCAAACGTGTTCTCCTACATGACAGACTTTGATGTCTCAAAAGACGTATCCATGCACATATCCCCATCACTCACTCTGCCTGAGGGCAATGCATATGCCTTCCAACCGGCTCTGGGAGCAACATTCGGTTTGAGATTTTGATATGAAGAGAACACTGTTTGTCCTTGGCTTGATTCTGCTCTTGCTCACATCCCTGACTTCAAATGCACAGGTTAAAATGCCCAGAAAGGCAAAGGCTGAATATGAGAAAGTCTTGTGCCAGAGAGATTCGCTGCAGGCTGTGGTGGATTCGCTGCAGGCAGTCGTAAGCTCGCATCTCTCCGTTATTGACTCATTGTGCTGCGGTTCGGAGGACAATACTTTCGATGCGGAATACAGCCCGAGTGACAGCCTTGTGCGTGTCTGGTACACAATGCAGAATCAGGTGTTTTCAACCGCATATGACCTTGAGACGGAAAAGTTCAGCTGCGATGTTCCGGATTCCGTATTCGTTCAGCGTCTGGACGGACTCAATTCTTTTATACGCTTGCCCTTCAACAATATAATCAAGAATGCCTGCGTGCTTTACAGCGAGAAGACCAAGTCCCGCATGGCTGAAGTAATGGGAAACTGTGAATACTATTGGCCTCTATTCGATGAGATTCTGTCCCATTATGGCCTCCCTCTGGAGCTTAAGGCCCTTGTGATAGTAGAGAGCATGATGAATCCTACGGCAACTTCACGTGTAGGGGCAAAGGGTCTGTGGCAGTTCATGTACGGCACAGCCAAGGGTTACGGCATGCGCATAGACAGTTTCACTGATGAGCGTATGGATCCGGTCAAGAGCACAGTTGGGGCCGCCCGCTATCTTAAGAACGCATATGATATTTATAAGGACTGGCCTCTGGCTATAGCTTCATATAATTGCGGGGCGGGCAATGTCAACAAGGCCATACGCCGCAGCGGGGGCAAGCGTGATTTCTGGGAAATATATGATTATCTGCCGCGCGAGACCAGGGGCTATGTGCCTGCCTTTGTGGGTGCCCTGTATGCGACACACTATTATAAGGAACACGGGATAGTGCCCAAACCAAGTGCCATTGCAGTGCCTGTGGATACCTTGGTGATACGTAGGAACCTGCATTTCAGCCAGTTGGAAGAGGTGGCCAAAGTTCCTTCATCTATGTTGGAGAAATTGAATCCCCAGTACATGCATAAGATAGTTCCGGGCAACAGCTATCCTTGTGTAGTGAGGGTACCTATGGAACACACCAACGCCATAATAGATGCCGGTGATTCTCTGTATGTGTATAAACTGGATGAATACCTGAATCCTGTTCAACTCAAGAAGATTGAAGACGGAGCCGTAGGAAGTGGCAACCGCATCGTATATAAGGTGAAAAGCGGCGATGTCTTGGGCAAGATTGCCAGGAGGTATGGGGTCAGCGTGGCACAGATAAAGAAATGGAATGGGCTTAAGTCCAATACCATACGCATAGGACAGAAGCTTATAATCTATACCCGCAAGGCTTAGGCTCTATTCATTGCCTCCTATGAAGCTTCTCAGCATCGATGTAGCCGGCACATCCTTATCAGACACATAATTGAAGAACTGCAGGGTCTTGAGCAGCCTGTGCGCTTCGCTGTACTCAGGACAAGAACGCGGTACCTGATTGAGGATTTTCTCAGCATGGCTGCGCACTACGGCCATCTCTATAAGATAGGCGGAATTGAACAGCACATCGGCATTCTCCTGGAAAGGATATATCCACTGGCTTTCAGCCCTGCGTACATTTGGCCAATTGGCTATGGTCTGACGGGCAGAGAAGGCTCCTTTGTTGTAGTCTCTGATAATGCGCCTTAGCAGACGGTTGTCGCTGGTTGATATGCCGTTGTGGTCGTCCAGACTGGATGAGGTGATGGCATTGATGAAGATCTTGAAAATGCTCTTCTGTGGCACCATGTCCGTCAGTTTAGGGTTGAGGGCGTGTATGCCTTCAATTATAAGAATGGAGTTGTCTTCCAGACAGAGGGTTTTGCCTTTATATTCTCTTATGCCTGTAACAAAGTTATATTCAGGAACTTCCACTCTTTCTCCTGAAAGCAGTCTCATCAGGTCCTTCTGCAGGGCGTCATGGTCCACGGTGTCGAAATTGTCGAAATCATAGGAGCCGTCGGGAAGTTTCGGAGTGTCGACGCGGTTTACGAAATAATCATCAGTTGAGAAAGATATGGGCTTGAGACCGCAGGCCGACAGCTGCGTGCTCAGCTTTTTGCATATTGAGGTCTTGCCTGAACTTGAAGGGCCTGTGATGAGTACGAGGCGTATCTTGTCAGGCCCCATATATTTATCATATATCTCCTCAGCCATGTGCACGATTTTCTTCTCCTGAAGGGCCTCGGACACTTGAATCAGGCCTCTGGTGCCTCCGTTCTGTATGGCCTTGTTCACATCTCCCACATTCTTCAGGCCCATTATCCTGTTCCAGTCCATGCTCTCTTTCAGAATGTCGAAGGTCTTGGGCTGGTCTACGAATGGGGCCAGCTCCTTGGGATTGTGACGGTCAGGCACCCTGAGCAGCATTCCTTCATGGTAAGCTTGCAAGCTCCACACTTTGAGATGTTCCACTGAAGGAAGCAGTGGGCCATAATAAATGTCAGGAGTGCCGTCCAGAGTATAGTAGCTGACATATACCCTGTCGCTTGTGGACAGCAGCTTGACCTTGTCTTCGCAAGCTATGCTGCTGAAAAGCTCTATGGCTTCCTCTATACGTACCTCGTGGCGACGGAAGGGGATTTTGGACAGGACTATCTGCTGCATGCGCTTGCGTATTGCAGCTATTTCCTCTTCTGTGAGCTCAACGCTGCCGTCAGCTTTGACCATCTCCACGTAATAACCCTTGGAAATCGGGCGTCTCATGGTCAAGTGGCAGCCTGGAAACAGATCCTGTGCGGCCTTGTGCAAGAGGAAACAGAGTGAACGGCAGTAAACATTGCGTCCGGCATAGGTCCTGAAATCCAGAAATTCCACATCCCTGTTGTTGAATATCCTGTACTTCAGACCTTCAACCACATTGTTCACCTTGGCGGCAAGTATGGGATAAGGCCTCTCGAAATCAAATTCTCCAACGATGTCAGCAAGATAGCTGCCTTCGTTGAACATTTTGCTCTGTCCTGTGTTCTTACAGTAGATTTTGACCATGTGCTTATAAAGATTATATGAGATTAATTCTTAAGCATTTCGACCATTGCGTGGGCAATGTCTCTGGATGCGCCGCGTCCTCCCAGAGAGTTGCGTATCTGCTGATAGTCCTCCATCATGTGGCGGCGATAGCTTTCATCCAGCAGAAGCTTCTCCAACTCGGCTGCCAGATTCTTGGCATTGCAGTCGTCATAGTGATAGAACTCCTTGAATGCCATCCTGCCCAGGCAGAGATTGCCCAGCGAGATGTATGGAGCCCTCATTATCATCTTGCCGATGGCGTAGCTGATTTTGGAACTTATCTTGTATACCACAACCTGAGGTGTGCCCAACAATGCGGCTTCCAGCGATGCGGTTCCGGAATTGATGGCTGCTGCATCGGCAGAGCGCAGTATCTGCCATGTGCGCCCGAATATGACACGCATGTAGCTTCTTTCAAAATAGCCGTAGTCGTCGATTTCGCGTCCCGGAGCACCGGCAACAACGAAAATGTAGTCTTTGAACTGCGGTTTGTCGTGGAGCATGCGGGCTGCTTCATTGAACAGAGGCATCATGGTCTTCACTTCATTGAGACGGCTGCCGGCGAGCAGGGCCACAACATGCTTTGAAGGGTGTATGCCCATTTCCTGAAGGAACTCCTCACGGCTCTGAGTTGAGGCAGGGGAGGAATCCACCGCATCGACAAGGGGATTGCCGCAATAGGTGTATGGAAGGCCGTGCTTGGCGAAATACTCCTTTTCGAAAGGGAATATTATGAAAAGGTGGTCAACGTATCTCTTGAGCTTTGCAATACGGCCCTCGCGTGAGGCCCATACCTTAGGAGCTATGTAATAGAACACCTTATAGCCCAGCTTGTGAGCCCATTTGGCTATTTTGAGGTTGAATCCGGGATAGTCGATGAGAATTATTACATCAGGGTCGAATGCAACAATGTCCTGCTTGCAATCGTCCAGGTTCTGCAAAATCTTGCCGGCCTTGGCCAGAACTTCAACGAAGCCCATCACTGCTCCCTCCTTGTAGTCGTAGGCCATGCCCGCAAGGTCGAGGTCCTTGCGGCTCATCTTCTGAAAGACCTTCTGCATCATTTCTCCACCCCTGAAACGTATCACCGCATCATTGTCTTCGGCGAAGAGTCCTTTCATGAGATTGCTTCCGTGCAGGTCCCCGGAAGCCTCTCCGGCTTCCGGGGACCTGCACGGAAGCAATCT
>CAMFRR010000057.1 GCA_945982095.1 uncultured Bacteroidales bacterium | reverse complement strand
GCCTCCAGGTTCAGGCTCGCTCAGACATTTCGACTCCCATTGCGTGGCCTGCCAGCTTTGTGTAAATGCCTGTCCGAATTCAGTACTTTCTCCTGATTTGTCGCCAGGACGTTTCATGCTGCCAAAGATGGACTTTGAGAAGTCCTGGTGCAGGGTGGAGTGCAATGCCTGCAGCAGGGTATGTCCAGCCTCGGCAATAGTCAAGATAGATGTAGAACACAAGAGCTCGGTGAGCATTGGCTATGCCGTATTCAATCCTGAGAGCTGCGTAGTCATTACCGATGGGGTGGAGTGCGGCAACTGTGCGCGCCATTGTCCTGCAGGAGCCATTTCCATGGTCAAGGATGCCGATACAGGACATCGCCTTCCTGTGGTGAACGCGGAGCGCTGCATTGGCTGCGGACGCTGCGAATATGTATGTCCTTCACGCCCTGTGAGCGCTATACATGTGGAGGGCCGTCATCAACATATTGAGATTTGATGCCTTATGGATAGAAGAGAATTTATTGAAAAAGGAGTGCTTGCGGCAGTGGGCACGACATTGCTTGGAGCTTGTGCCTCTGACAGGCAAGCTAAATCAAATACGCAGACTGATCCGGCAAAGATGAAACAGGATATGGCAAGCCACAGTTTCGACAGCCTGGAAGAGAAGGTAAGCCTCTTGGGCTATGGCTGTATGCGCTGGCCCATGATTGACGATGGCAAAGGAGGCCAGATTCCTGATCAGGAGGCCGTGAATGATCTGATTGACAAGGCTTTGGTCTGTGGTATCAATTTGTTCGACACCTCGCCTATGTACAATGGCGGCCTCAGCGAGAAGGCTACTGCCGCTGCTCTTTCCCGACATCCGCGCAGCAGTTATTACCTGTCCACGAAATTGTCCAACTTCGGACCTGAGAACGCCAGCCGTGAGGCCTCGATGCGTATGTATGAGAATTCTTTCAGGCAGCTCCAGACCGACTACATCGATTTCTACTTCCTGCATTCCATAGGATCCAGGATTGAGGACTTCCAGACCCGTTACATCGACAACGGCATGCTTGATTTTCTTGTGGAACAGCGCCGCATAGGGAAAATACGCCACCTGGGCTTCAGCTTCCACGGCAACAAGAAGAACTTTGATTATTTCATGAGCCTGCATGAGAAATACCATTGGGACATGGTGCTCATACAGATGAATTATGTGGACTGGAAATATGCCACATTGAACAATAAGAATGCTACCAATGCCGAATATCTGTATGGAACTTTAAGCAGTATGGGTATACCTGTACTGATTATGGAGCCATTGTTGGGCGGCCGTCTGGCAAAGATTCCTGAGCCACTTGTACATAAGCTTCAGGAAAGGGACCCGAGGCGCAGTGTAGCCAGCTGGGCTTTCCGTTTCTGCGCTTCCCATCCGGGGGTGCTCAGCGTGTTGAGCGGTATGACATACATGGAACATCTTGAGGATAATCTCAGCAATTTCGCTCCGCTTGAGCCTTTGACAGTGGAGGATGTGGATTTCCTTCAGGATATTGCAAAGATTATGATGGAATATCCTGTGGTGCCATGCAATGACTGCAAGTATTGCATACCTTGCCCTTACGGCATTGACATTCCGGGCATTTTCAATCATTACAACAAATGCGTGAACGAGGGCAGCATAGAGCCTGACAGCCAGGACCCTGCCTACCGGAAGGCACGCCGCCGTTTCCTTTCTGGATATGACGCAAGTGTGGATCCTCTGCGTCAGGCTGACAAGTGCATACATTGCGGTCAGTGTATAGAAAAATGCCCGCAAGAGATTGACATCCCTCACGAGCTTTCAAGGATTGACCATTATGCCGAGACTCTGAGGCGCGAGTCCGGCCTCTAGTATCTATTTCTTTACGGAAGTCTTTGCTGCCTTTGCAGGGTCTTTGAACAGAATCATAAAGGCAATTGCTATTGTCAGAGAATAGCCTGCGAAAATGTACCAGGCTGTTGGCCATGCTGCGGCATTGTTGAACACTCCGAGAGCTTCAACTACTGCACCTGCAGCAAGGGTTCCTATGGTTGCTCCTAAACCGTTGGTCATGAGCATGAAAAGGCCCTGGGCTGAATTGCGTATCTTTTCGTCCACATTCTCCTCAACGTAGAGCGAACCTGAAATATTGAAGAAATCAAAGGCTACGCCATAGACTATACAGCTGAGTATGAAGAATATAACTTCCGGCATTTCCGGACCGCCCAGGCCGAAGAATCCGAAGCGCAGCACCCAGGCGAACATGGCTATGAGCATCACTTTCTTTATTCCGAATTTTTTCATGAAGAAAGGAATCAGAAGTATGCACAGGGTTTCCGATGCCTGCGAGATGGCGAGTAT
The DNA here is from genome assembly GCA_945982095.1 of uncultured Bacteroidales bacterium. GTDB lineage: Bacteria > Bacteroidota > Bacteroidia > Bacteroidales > UBA932 > Cryptobacteroides. The sequence continues at coordinate 4,036 of CAMFRR010000057.1, read as the reverse complement.
GGCGTTAGAGTTCTTGACTGCGAAGCTGTCTGCATAGGCAGGGTTGCTGCCGAATGATCCGAGGAAGGTGTTGGCATAGCCGTTGGTCACTTGCAGTGCAGCACCCAACAACATGCTGAAAATGAAGAATATGGCAAATTGGCCTTTCTTGAATAGAGCGAAGGCATCCAGGCCGAGCGACTGTACCAGGCTGCTGCCTTTTTCGGTGTTGACAGGGCAGGCTGGCATGGTGAGCGAGTAGGCAGCCATTACGAGGGAGATTGCACCTGAGCTGATGAGCTGGGTGTAAGAGTCCTGCATTGCCACTCCGCCTATGGTGACGAAGTTGGTGGCGAGCATGCTGATGATGAATCCTATGGTTCCGAATACCCTTATTGGAGGGAAGGCCTTTACGGGGTCCATGCCGTGAACGCTGAAAGCATTGTATGCCACTGAGTTGGATATGGCAATCGTTGGCATGAAGAAGGCTACGCTAAGGCTGTAGAGAGCGAAAAGCGGAGCAAATTGTATGCTCTCTGCGGCCATCATGCAATATACTCCTGCTCCTATCATGAATACTCCGGCAAGAGCGTGGCACATGGAAAGCACCTTCTGGGCCTGCATCTTGCGGTCTGCCACTATGCCCATGAGGGCAGGCATGAAGATTGACACTATGCCCTGCATTGCAAAAAACCATTTGATTTGCGGGCCAAGCCCTACATTTCCGAGATAGCGTCCCAGGGAGGTGAGGTAAGCGCCCCATGCGGCAAACTCCAGGAACATCAGGATAATCAGTTTGAAACTGATGGATTTTGAATTTTTAGCCATATTTTGTCTGTATTATTGTATCATGCTGCTGCAAACAATTGACAAATATAAAGAATTTGGCCAAGTTTTACTATCTTTGAAGCTTATTTTGTGATTTATCAGGACGAAAGCACCATATGAAATTCAATCTCATAGCCAAAGATAAGGGCAGCGCGGCGCGTGCAGGCGAGCTGGTGACTGACCATGGCACTATACAGACTCCCATATTTATGCCCGTAGGCACAGTGGGTTCGGTGAAAGGAGTGTATCATCGCGATTTGAAGCAGGATATAGGCGCGCAGATAATTCTGGGCAATACCTATCATCTCTATCTCAGACCGGGATTGGACATATTGCGTCAGGCCGGCGGTCTGCATAAATTCATTTCATGGGACCGTCCCATTCTTACCGACAGCGGTGGTTTCCAGGTATTTTCACTTACCGGCATAAGGAAACTGACCCAGGAGGGCTGCACTTTCCAAAGCCATATCGACGGCAGCCGCCACACTTTTACTCCTGAGAACAATGTGATTACCCAGAGGGTGATAGGTGCGGACATAATGATGGCCCTGGATGAGTGCTGCCCTGGTGATGCGACTCGCGAATATGCGGCCAAATCCCTGAAATTGACTCATAACTGGCTGGAGCGCTATGCCAAGGCCTTTCACGAGAGCGAGCCTCTTTATGGTTATTCCCAGACCTTTTTCCCTATTATCCAGGGTTGTGTGTATCCGGACCTGAGAGTTCAGGCCGCCGAGCATGCCCTGAAATTTGCTGATGCGGGAATAGCCATTGGCGGCCTCGCGGTTGGGGAGCCTACAGAGCAGATGTATGAGATGATAGAGGTTCTGGACCCTGTGATTCCTCAGGACAAGGCCCGTTACCTTATGGGCGTGGGAACTCCTGCAAACCTGCTGGAAGCCATTGCCCGCGGCGTGGACATGTTCGATTGTGTTATGCCTACACGCAACGGACGCAACGGCATGCTCTTTACCTGGGATGGAATAATGAATATGCGCAACAAGAAGTGGGCTGATGATTTCGGCCCTATAGACACTAAAGGCACTTCATTCGTGGACAGCATGTATTCGAGGGCATATCTGCGCCATCTTTTCATAAGTGGGGAGATGTTCGCCGCCCAGATTGCATCCGAGCATAATCTTGCCTTCTATCTCGATGTGGTGCGTCAGGCTCGCGCTCACATACTCGCGGGTGACTTCGCCCAATGGAAAGAATCCGTGGTTAAAAAACTGACTGCCAGACTCTGATGAAATTTGCCGACTTCATAGAAGAAATACGCCTCAAGAAGCTTGATTGGTATATAATAAGGAAGTTCATAACGACTTTCTTCATGGCCTTGCTGCTCATTATCCTCATAGTCATCATCTTCGACATTTCCGAGAAAATTGATGACTTCGTGTCCAACGAGGTGCCGCTCAAATCCATAGTCTTAGACTATTATGCCAACTTCATACCGTATTTTATGAATATGTTTTCTCCTATGTTCGTATTCATAACGGTAATCTTCTTCACTTCGCGTATGGCTGCGAATTCCGAAATCATAGCCATACTTTCCTGCGGCGTCTCTTTCAAGCGCTTTATGCGGCCATATATGGTTTCGGCGGCCATAATAGCCCTGTTTTCCCTCGCCCTCAACCTGTGGATAATCCCCAACGCCAATAAGCCTAGGATGGAGTTTGAAACCGCCTATGTTACTGACTATACGGGTGCAAAGGCTCTGAGGAACGCACATTACCAGATTTCTCCCGGTACCTTCGCATATGTCGAGTCCTTCAGCAAATGGAACAATACTGCCTATAAATTCACGCTTGAGACCATCAAGGACAACCGCATCGTGAGCAAACTGAGCGCGGATCAGGCTGTGTGGGACAGTACTCTGTGCGGATGGACACTCAAGAGGTGGACACTCAGGGAATATGGCCCGGACCTGCAGGACAAGGTCACAATGGGTGAAAAGATGGACACAGTCATCAGCCTCACAATCAAGGACTTCAAGAAGACCAGGGACTATGAGAGCCAGCTTAATAAGCGTGAACTGGATGAGTATATAGCCATGAAAAGGATGCGTGGAGATGCAGACATAAAGGCTGCTCTCATACAGAAGCACACACGTTATGCCATGCCTTTCAGTGCATTCATACTGACCATCATAGGTGTGGCGCTTTCTTCACGCAAACGTAGGGGTGGCACGGGATGGAACCTTGCTCTGGGCATTGCCCTGAGTTTTTCCTATATTCTTTTCCAGAAATTCAGCGAGATGTTCGTGGCAACGGATACCTTGCCTGCATTCGTGGCCATATGGCTTCCGAACGTGATTTTTACCATCATAGCCATAATCTTATACAGACTTGCTCCGAAGTAATATGATTTTTTTGTATATTGCTACACAAAAAAACGTATTGCTATATGAGAGATTATATTATTGCCCTCGATCAGGGTACAAGTTCGTCCCGCGCCATAGTGTTCAACCGCAATGGCGAGGCCAAATCCATATGTCAGAAGGAGTTCACACAACATTTTCCTCAACCCGGCCATGTGGAGCATGATGCCATGGAAATATGGGCGAGCGAATATGCAGTAATGACCGAGGCCGTTGCTTCACTTGGTTTGGGCGGATCCGACATAGCTGCCATAGGAATCACAAACCAGCGTGAGACCACTATAGTGTGGGAAGCCGCCACGGGTAGGCCTATCTATAATGCTATAGTGTGGCAGGACCGCCGTACTTCCGAGTATTGCGACAGTCTGAAAGAGGCGGGATACACAGATATGATAAGGCAGAAGACAGGACTTATCATAGATGCCTATTTCTCAGGCACCAAGATACGCTGGATACTTGAGAATGTGCCCGGGGCCCGCGAAAAGGCCGAAAGGGGAGAGTTGCGTTTCGGTACTGTGGACAGTTGGCTGGTGTGGAACCTCACTGGAGGAAGCAAGCATGTCACTGACGTGTCAAATGCTTCGCGTACAATGCTTTTCAATATACATAGCCTGAAGTGGGATGAGGAACTGATGGAGCTGCTGGGGATACCTATGTCCATGATGCCCCAGGTGTGCTCATCTTCAGAGCTTTATGGCTATTGTAATCTTTTGGGTGATGATGTACCTGTTGCGGGTATTGCAGGCGACCAGCAGGCAGCTCTTTTCGGCCAGATGTGTACTGAGCCCGGTTCGGTGAAAAATACTTATGGAACCGGCTGTTTCCTCTTGATGAATACAGGTGATAAGC
>CAMFRR010000056.1 GCA_945982095.1 uncultured Bacteroidales bacterium | reverse complement strand
TCCTTACCAGGTGCGTGAGAGGGACTATGCCTATGCCGGCTCCTTCTATGCCTTCAGCATTTGGATAGGCCTGGCCGTTGCAGCAATATTCAGTTTCTTCGACTCCAAACTCAAGAAGGCCGGGCTCAAGAAGGCCGGGGCCAAGACAGCAGTCTCCCTTGCCACAGGACTGCTTTGCCTTGGAGTTCCTGCGCTTATGGCCTCAGAAAACTGGGACGATCATGACAGGCACAACCGCCGCACAGCCGTGGAGGTTGCCGCCAACTATCTCAACTCTGTGGGAAAGAACGGCATACTCATAACCCACGGTGACAACGACACCTTCCCTGTATGGTATGCCCAGGAAGTTGAAGGCATACGCACGGACGTACGCATATGCAACACCTCGCTTCTGGGAACTGACTGGCATATAGACCAGATGAAATATGCCTGCAACGAGTCTGCCCCTCTTCCTTTGACCGTGCCTCTGTCGCAGTATCTGTACGGCACCAACGAGTTCGTTTACATAGTCGACACCCGCGACACCGTAGTTCCTCTTTCAGATGTGATGAGAGTGTTCAAGCATCCTGAAGCCAAGATTCAGCTTTCAAACGGAAGCAAGGTGGATTATATAGTTAGCCGCCGCATCAGCATACCTGTAAACAAGGAGAATGTGCTCAAATATGGAATTCTGAGCGAGGAATTCGCAGATCGCATTCCTGAAGAAATTGTGCTCACCATGTCTCCTGACAAGGAATATCTCACCAAGCAGGAACTCTTCATGCTTGACCTGCTGGACGGTTATGACTGGGACAGGCCTATCAACATATTGGGCATGGGCGGAGACCTCAATATGGGCATCAAGGAGTATCTCATGTACGATGGCTTCAGTTACCGTTTCGTACCTATAAAGACCGGATGCAAACGAGCCGATGCGGGAGTTGTGGACGTGGACAATCTCCAGCATCTCATGAATGACTCTTTCCGCTTTGACAATGTCGCTGCCGGCAATTATTTCGTGGATTACCAGAACCTCTACACATTCTGCGGTGTAATGAGCTATCGCGACCTCTTCTGCCAGGTGGCACGTTCCCTGAACAAATGTGGACGCCATGCCGAGGCCGAGGCTATGTTGGACAAGTGTATGGAAGTGATGAATCCTGAGCATTACCCTCTGGAGATGACGCTCTTGTCGCTTGGCAATGAACTGGCTGTGGCTGGCATGATAGACCAGTACTATTTTGCCGGAGCAGATGAAAAGGCCCGCAATCTGGCCATCGCCTTTACCGACAGTCTGTGCCAGTCAATGCTGTTCTATGCGGAATTCTACACTTACGCCCGTCAGGAGTTCGAGACTGCAGCCACATATCTTTACTATGTGTGCGAGGACATCCTGGGCAAGCACGGTGACACTGAACTTGCCGACAGCATAGTCGAAAAGGCTGAAGCCGCAATGGATTTCTCGGAAATTTAGGCCTGTTCCTGTCCTGTCTTCTTGAAAATCTTATATCCCACCGCTGCTGTCAATATGGACATCAGCGGGGATAGAAGGTTGAAAATGCAATATGGCAGATAATCTATAGTTGGCACGTGAAGCACAGTGCTCTGGGTCATGCCGCAGGAATTCCACGGCACAAGTACCGAGGTCACTGTTGCGGAGTCTTCGGCGCTGCGGCTCAGCAGCCTGCCTTCATAGCCCAGTTTCTCATACAGTTTTGTGTACAGGCTGCAGGTCAGAATTATGGACAGATACTGGTCGCCTGTAGCGCAGTTTGCAAATATGCCTGTGCCGACGGTTGAGGCTACCACTCCGGTGCGTGAAGACACTTTACGTATCAGCATATTCGTGATGCTCTGCAGCATTCCGCTGCCTGCAAACACACCTCCGAAAGCCGCTGCGCATACAATCAGGAAAATCGTGGACAGCATTCCGTTCATGCCCCTTGTCGCCACAAGGGAATTGAACATCTCGTCTCCAGTGTCAATGGCAGTGGCATCAAACCAGGAAATGAACAGACCCCTCAGGCCTGTTCCGAAGCTCATGTCAGGAACTGCAGCCCCGGTTTTTACCGATACCATGGCAACAATGTCAGGTTGGGCAACGATGGCTGCAAACGAGGCCATGAGGCTGGCACACAGCAAGGTAATCATGGCCGGCACCTTCTTTACTATGAGCACGGCTGTGAGCAGTGGTACCAGCAAGAGCCAGGGGGAAATGTTGAAACAAGAGCTCAATGTGTCGGCAGCCCTGTCTATTTGCGTTTCTGCCGGAGCCTGATGGCATATGCTGACAATGAAAAACACCAGACAGGCCAGCACGAAGGAGGGCACGGTGGTTATCATCATATACCGTATATGTCTGAAAAGAGGGACTCCCACGGTTGAAGACGCCAGAACGGTGGTGTCTGAAAGAGGCGACACTTTATCTCCGAAATACGCCCCCGAAATAATGGCGCCGGCTGTCCATGCCGGACTGTAGCCCATGGCTTCGCCGATTCCTACCATTGCGACGCCAATGGTGGCTATGGTGGTCCATGAACTTCCGGTAAATATGGAAACCAGGGCGCATATGAGAGCCACGGCGAAGAGGAATATCCTTGGCGAAATCAATTCCATACCGTAGCACATCAATGTGGGTATTACTCCGCTCACCATCCATGTGCCTCCTATGGCGCCGATAAGCAGCAATATCAACATTGCCGACGCCACATTCTTGATATTGGAGCTTATGGCCTCTTCCAACACCTCCCAAGGGCAGCGGTATACGGCCATTGAAATGCTCACGCACACCCCGCTGGCCAATATGAGGCCCACCTGACTTGCTCCGCTCAGGGCATCGGAGCCGAAATAATGCACCACCAGGGCGATTATAGCCACCAGCACCCCCAGTGGAACAAAGGCCATGATCCAATGCGGCTGTTTCTGAGTATTTTCCTCCATCATTTATTCGTGAGTGGCGAAACGCTGCTCGGCAAGTTTCTCGTATTTTGTGCCTGGACGTCCGTAATTGGCGTAGGGATATATGCTTATGCCTCCGCGTGGAGTGAATATTCCAGTTACTTCTATATACTTGGGATCCATGAGTTTAATCAGATCCTTCATAATCTTGTTGATGCAATCTTCGTGGAAATCTCCGTGATTGCGGAAGCTGAAAAGATAGAGTTTGAGCGACTTGCTCTCGACCATGCGCACATCAGGAATGTAGGATATTCTGATTTCAGCGAAGTCCGGCTGGCCCGTGATGGGGCAGAGTGATGTGAACTCAGGACAGTTGAAACGCACCCAATAGTCGTTTTCCTGATGCTTGTTCACGAATGTTTCCAGCACCTCGGGACAATAATCGCTCTTGTATTCTGTTTTGCGGCCCAATGACTTGAGACCTTCGTTTTCTCTATAATTACTCATGTTTTTTAGGCTTTTAAGCTCACAAAGTTAAGATTTTTTGAACGATTATTCAGTAATATTCGTATATTTGATAAGGTACATAAACAAACATTACTATTATGCATTTCACTCTTCCAAAAGACGGAGGTCTTATTCAGGAAAATATTCCTCAGAATATCCTCCATGGTTATGAAAATATTCCTGCTGAGATCTATGATACTCAGGAGACGGCAAGCGCTGTAGTAGCGCAGGAAATTGTTGATGCCATCAATGCAGCCCCTGCAGACAAGACATTCAAGCTTGGCCTCAGCACAGGCACCAGCCCACGTGTGGTTTACCAGCTTCTCTTGGAGAAATTCAAAGCTGGAGAAGTAAGTTTTGCCAATGTGGAAGTGTTCTCTATCGATGAGTTCTATCCTGTGAGCTCAGATGAGAAAAAAAGCCGCAATTATGCACTGCGCTCAAACCTTCTCAACCATATCGACATCAAGCCTGAAAACATCCATATCCCGGACAGCTCTGTAAAGGCCGACAATGTTAGCTCATATTGTCAGCATCTGGATGAGATGGCAAGAGAGATGGACCTGCTCATGTTAGGCATAGGCGAGGCAGGCCAGGTAGGTTTCAACGAGGCCGGTACCATGTGGCAGAGCCGCACCAGGACTGTGCTCCTGCCATACAAGTCACGCAAGCGTCAGTCAAAGAAGTTCGGCAACAATCTGGCCCAGACTCCTTCAATGGCCATTACTCTTGGCATACAGACTCTCATGAGCGCCAAGAAGGTCATACTTCTCGCATTCGGCGAGGACAAGGCCAATGCAGTCAAGACCTGCATAGAGGATGAAGTTTCAGCAATGCATCCTGCTTCATATTTCCAGAGACACCACAACGCCCGTATTTTCATAGATGAGAATGCAGCCTGCACTCTTACCCGCGTTGAGGCTCCTTGGCTCATAGGTCCTTGCGAGTGGACTCCTAAGTTCCAGCGCAAAGCAGTGGTTTGGCTCTGCCAGCAGGTTGGCAAACCTATACTCAAGCTCAGCCAGAATGATTATCTCGAGCACAACCTCGGAGAGCTTCTGGACCAGCACGGACCATATGACCAGATAAACATCAAGGTCTTCAACGACCTTCAGCACACAATCACAGGCTGGCCTGGCGGCAAACCTAACTGTGACGACAGCACCCGTCCTGTCTCTTCAACTCCATGGCCTAAGACCGTTCTCATCTTCTCTCCACATCCAGATGACGACGTTATATCAATGGGCGGTACTTTCATACGTCTGACCCACCAGGGCCACAACGTTCATGTGGCTTACGAGACTTCAGGCGACGTGGCTGTACATGACGATGTTGTTGTACAGCATATGGATGCAGCCAAAGAGTTGGGCTTCGAAGATAGGGTACAGCATGTGAAAGACCTCATCGCCAGCAAGCGTCCAGGCGAGGCTGAGCCTCGTGAGCTGCTTGACATCAAAGCTGCAATACGCCGTTCGGAGGCTAAGGGTTCTGTTCGCAGCTTCGGTCTTGACGAGAGCCATGCCCACTTCCTCAACCTTCCTTTCTATGAGAGTGGCGGCATAAGCAAACTCCCTCGTACTCAGGTGGATGTTGATATTATCAAGGCTCTCATGGATGAAATCAAGCCTGATCAGATTTATATGGCCGGTGACCTTGCAGACCCTCACGGCACCCACCGTGTTTGTACTGAGGCAGCCATTGAGGCATTCCAGCAGCTCCAGGCTGAAGGCAAGGAGTGGACAGAGAAAGCTCATGTATGGCTGTACCGTGGTGCATGGATGGAATGGGAGATTGGCCGAGTTGATATGGCAGTGCCTCTCAGCCCTGATGAGGTTGTGGAGAAACGCTACGCGATATATCACCACCTTTCTCAGAAAGACATCGTTCCTTTCCCTGGTGACGACCCTCGTGAGTTCTGGCAGAGAGCTGAGGAACGTACAGGCAATACCGCGAAGATTTATAATGAACTCGGTATGGCAGAATATCAGGCCATTGAGGTGTTCGTAAAACTCTTCTAAAGAGCCATAGTTTACCAATTATAATGAAAGGACGGCTGTCAGCATAAGAAGCGGCAGCCGTCCTATTTGTTGTTTCGGGCCAATATAATGGCTCAATATGACCCCGGACTCATTGAATTTATGTTTCCTGGCTTAGCGGCAGTTGGCAACTATGACATCAAGCAGGGATTTCTCAAGCTTGTCTATCTCGCCGGCCCTCAACTCGGAGTTGTTAACCATAATGCTGAAAACTATTGCCCTACCATCAGCTGTGGCAGGCAAAATGTAGCCGCAGAGGGAGCGGCATCCGCTTATAGTGCCTGTCTTGAGTACACATCTTGAGCTGTATTGCTTCAAACTGGAAACAAATGCATCTCTGTTTTCGGATTCATACATGATGGCGAGAAAGTCACACATGAAACTTGCGCTCACCCTGTCGTGAACGGACAGACCGCTGCCGTCCTGCATCATCAGATATTTGCGGCTTGCCTTATCTTCACCTACAATCTTGCCAATTATCCCCAGCATGGCCTCGCGTGCACTTTCAGGACTGCTGTCCCTGCCCAATTCCTTGCCCACTGTCCTGAACAGCATTTCTGCAAATAGGTTGTTGCTGTCCTTGTTGGTTCGGTTGATTACAGTGCGCAAGTCGGGTCCGAAACTCGAGCCTATTTCTGTGATATTGCCTGCCATGTGGCTGATGCTCAGGCTGTCTCTTTCGTCAGTAATTCCTTTTGCTGAGCCCGTGGCGATTATGTTGCGTTCCTTTTCCAGCCAGTCTTTGAATTCGCAGGCCAGGGTAAGTTCAGGCCTGTTGTTGCGGAATTCCACAGTCTTGTCCAGACCTGCCCCTATAGTGCCCCGTATGACGGCATTATATTCGTCAGAATCCCAGTACATGTACAGATTGTCACCTTTTCCGCCTACAGTGCAGTCGTATTGCCATTTCATCCAAGGCGTAGAAGGGTAGCTGAGTGTAATCTCAGGCACCGAGCCCTCTGCGGCACCC
>CAMFRR010000055.1 GCA_945982095.1 uncultured Bacteroidales bacterium | reverse complement strand
ATCAGGATGTCAATGAACTTACTTTATTTTAAAAAATTAACGCATCAGTACTAATTTAGTAACTTTAGTTTTTATGACAATAATAATATTCCTTCGGGGTCATATTTTTTTCTTTCTTGAAATATCTGTTGAATGAAGACAGGGAGTTGAATCCGCTCAGCTGGGCCACTTCCGCCATATTAATTCTTCCGTCACGCTCCATCCTTTGAATCAACACACAGGCTTCCTCCACCCTGAATTTGTTCACATATTCGTAAAACGATGTTCCCAGATTTCTGTTCAGGTAAAGGGACAAATATTTCATATTCGACCCTATTGCGGCGGATACTTCACGCAGGGACAGTTCCGGATTGAGAAACAACTTGTCCTCTTCCATCGTTTTGAAGAGTTTTTTCCCGATTAAATCATCTTTCATAGGAATATCTTCTTTATTTGATATGAGTTCATCATTACAGTCGCTGGAAGCAGAATTATTGTGGGCATCATATACGTCTATATTCAGGTTGACGACTTTGTGTTTCTTGGACATAATGAATAGGAAGCTCAGCACAATCATACAGCTCAGATTGTATACTGCCTCAGCTAGCCATACATTGTGATTGAACAGCAAAGGGTAGGATATCACGAACACAAAGAACAGGAGACAGTAGCGCACCCAGCTGACATTCTTGTTTTCTATGTTCGAGTAATTATCTAACAGGACTTTGTCGTATCTTGACGATGAAATGATTACCAAGAATAGCGTTGCTATGGCCATAGTCAAAGACAGGAAATAAGAGGACAGAAGAATAATTGCATCTGGTTTGATCACGTATGCCGCAATCAGGCAAAGCTGCAAGGCGAGAGCCAAAGCGATGTGCCAGTTTTTGGGGAGGCCCGGCCTTGTGGCTTCGATGAAGAATGCACAGATGAAGGGGAAGAAAGTCTGGTCTAAGAGCTTGGCCAGGTTATCAACAAATATATTGTTTTTGACTGCTTCAAAGATAAAGACCGTGTCTTTCAGATAGGAAAGGCTGAGCCACAGGGTGGAAATGAAAAGAAGCTGCATCATACGGCTTTGCTTTCTAGCCGGAAAAAGCAGAAAACTCCAGATGATACAGAATATGGTAATTCCGCCCCTGATTTCATGGGCTAATGCTTCAACAGTCAGCATAAATGTGATACATTTTAGGTCTGGCAAATGTACCAAATTTGATCCATTGTCGCAAAATGTTTTTTTTAACTCAACTCAACAAATTCCTTCGTAGACAGAAAATTACTTTTATTGACCAGTTTTATCACTAGCTGCAAAAGTCTGCCATATTAGGTGTCATTTGCCGGATTCGACCTGAAATACAGATTGCCATCATCTGTATGAATATTTCAAGTTATACGATAGCCAGGATAACAAAAACAAGCAAGGACATCTGGAAAATTATGGCCCTCTCGGTACTGCGGTGCACAAAATGAGCAGGAGCGCCCTCCTCAAGGATTTCAGCCAGCTCTTCGCTCTCGAAAAGGAAGTTGAAAGCGCATTTATCTGCAATATAACCGTCCTCCAGCAGAGTTGCACCTCCGTTGCTGCGGTTCAGGCTTATTATGCTCTTGTAATCTCCAAGAAAACACTCCACGCCGGGTATTTCCACAGGCGTAGTGCTCACAACATAAGGCATATAACCCTCATTGGCAGCATCAGCAGCAAACATAGCGAGCTCATTGAAATCCTCGGCATCCAAATCCTCGGCATCATATATGGAAATGAGAGCCACATTGCCTTCGAGAATCACAGAAGACATATCCTCTCCAAAACTGTCTCGAATAGAGAAAAGGGCTACACCGTCAGTATTTTCCTCAATTTCAGCAACTAAGGTGTTAGATATCTTGTACTCTGTGAAATCGAAATAAGGGAGGGAAATCAGGGAGTAGAACAACACGATAAGCAAAGTGATGAGATTGAGGAAGAATAATGGATATTTACGCTTTCGGGCCTCTCCCAGATTCCGAATGGGGAAAAAGGCCAGGGCTGACATGGCGCAAAGTATGATGTTTTTGATAAGTGTCTGACTGTGGCTAAGATGCACAAACTCTCCGAAACAACCGCAATCCATTACAGGATTGGAAATCACCAAGGCAATGCTGATTATGGTGAAGAAAGCCATAATGGTCATGGTGGCTATGGCCATGAAGCGGCGGAAAACGCCCATCACGAGACCAAGTCCCAGAACAGCCTCGAATAATGCAAGCCCTGTACCCAGGAAAGAGGCTGTAGGGACCATGAAAGACATGTGCATCCACTCGAAATACTCTTTCACCACCAGGGATGCACCCACGGGATCAATGAGCTTGGTGTAGCCTGAAACAAGGAAGACCACACCTATAATAAAAGCAATGAAACGTCTGAAAGTCTGCATATCTAAGCTATGGCTTTGTCCACAATGGCACGGATCTTTTCAAAGATTTCATCAGGCCCCAGCATGCTGCCGTCCTCCGCAGCACAATCCACCCTTATAAAAGAAGGATCCAGTTCACATTGGCGGCGATACATATCCCTGACGCTCTTCTGGAATCCCAGGTCTGACTCATGTATATCATGAGCTCCCTCAAGATATTCCCTGTCAGCGCCATTCCTGTGTTTTGCAAGGCTGGACTGCACAAAAGTCATGGGCACATCAAGGAAGATATTGAGGTCAGGACGCGGCTCATCGAAAAGACCGTATTCAGTGTCTATTATCCATTTCCTGAGCTCCTCCTTTTCAGTAGGGTCATCCAATTTCGCACATTGGTAAGCTATGTTTGAATACACGTAACGGTCCAGCAGCACAGTCCTCCCCTCATTCAGGGCCTGGCGTATGGAAGCAGCGGCACCATGCCTGTCCTCAGCAAAGAGCAGGGCTACAAGCTGGGGATGTACAGTGTTGTTGTCTCCGAAATCTCCACGAAGGAAACGGCTTATCAAATCGCCATATAAAGGCGCATCATAACGTGGAAAATGTATGTATTCCAGACAAGGCAGACGCCTTTGGAGATAGGATTTCAGCCTTCTTACCTGGGTCGATTTCCCGGCACCGTCGAGGCCTTCAAGAACAATGAGCATAGATAAATCCTTATTAAGCATACAAAAATACAAAACAACGCTAAAAATCACAAAATCTACACAAATATTTTGAAATCGCTTGAAGCGTACATATTCCTGACATATCTTCGCAGCAACAAAAACACGATTGAGTATGCGTCATTTCCCAACTTTTTTCTTTTCTTGCGTAGCTGTTCAGCTTGTGATTGCATCCTCGTGTTCTCACAAGGGTATGTCTCCCGAACCTGATTTCTGTTCTCGCGATTCTGTCTTAATCTGCAGGTCGGGAGCCAGCCCTTTCAATAGTGACAACGCTGAGGTTTTCATCTATGACAGGGAGGACGAAGCTCTGCGTCTGGAATCATTTTATTCAGCCCAGATCAAAAACGGTAAACTTGCTCTGTGTTCGCGCAGCGGACGCAAAAGGGCTGTAGTCATAGCAAATATGGACTGTTCTGAACTGCAGTTCGAACATTTCTCATCATATTCAGCATTGGACAAAGTACGTGCCGAATTGATGGAAGAAGACCCCTCGGAACCCGTGCTGGTAGGCGAAATCGACTTTGTGGACGGGGCTGCGGACATTGGCTGCTCCATTGTGATGGCGCCCCTGCTCTGCCGGGTGGAAATACGCTTTCTGGACATCGATTTCGGAGAACAGTGTTACAAGGATGCCGTTTTCGAGAATCCGAGGGCTTATCTTACCTGCCTGAATGCCAGTTTCCCCGTATGCGGCGGCAATATGACTTGCAATGAAACGCTAAACGATGGAGCTTTCGACTGGTTCACGCTCAAAAACTTCCGTCATCCGGACATGGTGTACTCACGTACTGCTGAAGGCGCAGTACTGTATTGTTATCCCGGGACTGACAGCAGACTGGTGATTGAAGGCGAGATTGACGGGAACACTTACTACTACGCCATGGACATATCGCAATGGGCATATGGTGAGAAAGGCAAGATGAAAGCCGGTGAAAATTATGTCTTCGACATCCTGCTCAAGCGCAAAGGCACAACGGACCCGGCCATTTGTGCAGATCCGGCTTCCATAAAGATAAAGCTGGTTAGAAATCCCTGGATTGAAAAGGAGGACTATGATGAAGAATTCTGAAATTTGTTTTGCTGCATGGCCTGTTCAGGCAATAATTTGTATGGTATTGTGTATGCAATGCCTGACTGGCTGCAGGGAAAAACTGGAGATGGAGACGGAAGCCGACAAACAGAATCTGCAGTTGATTGTGCAGCTCCCGGCTGAAACAGAAGCTGAAACAACTGCGGCGGCTGATGCGGCTGGAGCAACTGAAGCGACTGGAGAAGTATGCGCTGGACAAGGTGCAGAACGAGAGTCGGTGACGGCCGGCACGAAGGCCACTATCAAGGACGAGGACGGAATCTGGGACCTGAACACCTGGATATTTGATGACTATGGCAGCCTTGTGGCCCATCAGTTCATCATGTACAGGAATGTACACAAAGAAGACATTCAGCTGCCCTGCACCCTGCTCAGAAACATGAACTACAGCGTATATGTCATAGCCAACAGCGGCTTCGACATAACACTGCGCAGCCAAAGTCGCCTTAAGGAATGGAGGCTGTATATAAACAGACCCGAAGCAAGTTCCAGAGGCATACCTATGAGCGGGATGTGCAGCTTCAAACTTGAAGAGGATATGGAACTGGCCATAGTGAAAATGGACAGGCTGATGGCCAAGATAAGCGTGAGCCTGGACCTGAGCAAGCTGAATTCAAAAGTAAAGATGGAAGCGCGCAGTCTGGTGGCCGGAAACTGTCCCAGGTCCGTTGCTGTATTCTCCCCTTCCGCACCCATTGACTCAGACGATCTGTTTGCACAAGGCTATAGCTGCGAATGGATTGAAGGAGGCAATCTGTATATGTTGGAAAACACTGCGTTTGAAAATGAGTACGAGGACCTGCGGCCATATGTGGAGATGCATTTCGACTACACAAGTGACAAATACATAAGTTCAGGGGGACCTCTGATCTACCGCTTCTATATCAAGGACGGGGAAGAATTCAAGGTTCTGCGCAATGGTCATTACCATATCACTGTCTGTCCTACAGGAAACGGGCTCGGCTCCTATGACGGAGTGAGCCCGAATGACAGCTGGCGTATAGACACCAGTTATTTGAAAAGCCTTTGAAAGCCTGTATATATGCTGTAGCTATTCAACAGCTATAGCGATGCTGGCGCTCTTGAGTCCGCGTGCGCTCGCTGTAAACTTGAGCTGTCCGGGAGTCTTGGCACTGCGTACAATAGCTGTAGCGGCTCCGCTGAAAAGGTCCATCTCAGGATTCTGGAATGGGAGCAGGCAGGTAGGGTCGCCATTTGCGGTGGCTTCGAACTTGCCGGCACCTTCCACGCTGAAGCGTACTCTGCGGCTTTCGTCAGGCACTATGTTGCCGTCCTTGTCTGCCACCTGTACTGTGATGTATGCAAGTTCATCTCCATCAGCCGCCAATGCGCTGCGATTGCTCTTCAGTACGAGGTGGTGAGGTTTTCCTGCAGTCTTGACAATTTTCTCGGCCACGGCTTTGCCTGATTCATCATAAGCCACCACCTTGAGCTCGCCCGGCTCATATACTGTCTCATTCCACATCAGGCGGAAACGATGCTGCAGGCTTGAATCGTTCTTGCTCCTGCGTCCCTGGCTCTTGCCGTTGATGAAGAGCTCAGCCTCAGGATATGAAGTGTAGACAAAAACTGGAGTCACCTTGCCCTCGCGGCCCTTCCAGTTCCAGTGCGGAAGCACATGCAGGGTGGCATCCTTTTCATTCCATACGCTGCGGTAAAGGTAATAACGGTCTTTAGGCAGAGAAGCCAAGTCTATGATTCCGAATACCGAGCTGTGGCTTGGCCATGCATTTGTGTCATATGGCGACGGCTCTCCGAGATAATCAAAACCTGTCCACACAAACTGGCCCAAAACCCAGTCATGGTCGGCATCACGTGCGAAATCCAAATCAGGGGTATTGCTCCAAGGGCAGGCCTCATTGTCGTAACTGCTGCTCTGGTTGTCATCGTGCATCACACAATTGTGGTCTTCCCAACTTGTGGAATCGAAATGGTACACTCCGCGGCTTGATACTGTTGAAGCAGTTTCAGTGCCCAGTATCATCTTCTGAGGAAGCAGGGCATAAGCCTCTTCGTAGAACTGAGGCTTGTAATTGAAGCCAGGAATGTCAAAGGCAGCCGCAAAACCTGTCTCAAGCACTGCATTCTTCTGGTCATTTCCGCAAGTCACAGGCCTGGTAGGGTCGAGACTGTGCACAAGATTCTGAAGCATGAGCAGGGTGTTCATTCCTACAGGACTCCACTGTCCGCATATTTCATTACCTATTGACCACATCACGAC
>CAMFRR010000054.1 GCA_945982095.1 uncultured Bacteroidales bacterium | reverse complement strand
TCACCACTTTGATGTGCTTTGTGACTTCGTTGGCACGCAATCGGGCCAAAACCTCATAGCCGTCCATTACGGGCATCATAATGTCAAGTATGATGACATCAGGAACTCTTTCTTCAGCAAGCTGCAGGGCCTCTTTGCCCGAATAAGCATCCATCACCTCATAATTCTTGCCTTTGAGCAGAGCTTTCATGAAGGTGACATTTGTTGCGATGTCATCAACTACAAGGATAACAGGTTGGTTGAGGCTGTTCATTGCTTGATTATGTTGTTGTTTTCGGGCAAAATTAAACATTTTTTCTAATTATTTACATCACCTCCTCGTAATCAGAGGCTTCTGGGTTGAAATTGATTGCGCATATGGGAATCGTACATAGCCTTCTACATTGGGGATATTGAAAGATTTTACTTAACTTTGCGATTTATTTTTGCACTAAAACTAACCAACAGAAAAACATGAATTTCAAAGCCATCTGCTTTGCGTTGTTTCTTCCTTTATTCGCATACGCCCAGACCATGCCGGCCGACACCTTGGAACTTGAGGAGCTGGTGTTCGTGGGCTTCGCTAAGCAAAAAAAGGTCAATCTGACGGGTTCGGTAAGTCAGGTAAAAATGGACCAGGCACTGGAAGGACGAGCAGTAACAAGCGTAGGAGCAGCTCTTCAAGGAGCTATTCCAGGTCTGAGCATCACAGGAGCATCGGCTCCGGGCCAGGCAAAGAATTTTAACATAAGGGGAACCCTGAGCATTAACGGAGGATCTCCTCTTATACTCATTGACAACATTGAGGGAGACATCAACTCAATCAATCCTGACGACATTGCCAGCATTTCCGTACTTAAGGATGCGGCTTCGGCTGCAATTTACGGTGCCCGCGCTGCAGGAGGAGTCATACTGATTACCACCAAACATCCTGAAAAACAGCAGAAATTCCATCTGGATTACGGCTTCAACATAGGTTTCGAAAGAAGCATAGCCAACCCCGAACAGGCCAGTCTGGACCAGTACATAGCCGCATATAAGGAAGCAGGCTTCAGCAGCCAGTATTGGGCAGGCAACGGAAGCATTGACCGCTGGCAGGAACTCTTGGGCAAATACAGGCAGGGTACACTGCAGAATGTATATGATAATGGTATATACAGGGATGAAGACGGAGCCGTGTATTATCTGAAAGAGAGTGATGTCCTGGGCAACTCTCTGGAACTGGGCGTGCTCAACAACCACAGATTGTCTGTTTCAGGAGCAAGCGAACGAATACGTTACAGAATCTCCGGAAGCTACAGCCACGAAAACGGACCTATGGTGAGCAGCAAAGATGCTTTCCAGAGACTGTCTCTCAATTCATTCATCTCTGCAGATGTCACAAAGTGGTTCACACAGGAAGCTAACATCACATACACCAACCAGTCGCATAGCGAGATCACAAGTGTTTTCCGTGACCCATACACCATCAAGCTTGTAAGCTGGTATCCCGAAGGCAATATGCCTAAGGAGATTACAGGCTGGACCGAAGATCTGCCTATAGACAGCCCGAGGAATGCCTGCTTGTATCAGCCTGCCGCAAATTCGGAAACCAGCACACCGCGAATTCTGCTCAAATCCATCTTCCGTCCTCTGAAGAATTGGTCTATAGTTGCTGAATATGCATATCAGCAGAAAGACTACAGCTATAAATCCTATACTGGGCAGTTCACCGTGGCAGATGCCCAGCTTGCAATACGAACCCTCCCGGCTACTGGTCAGGACAAATATGTTCTTAACACTTCTAAGGACAAATACCATGCTCTCAACATTTACACAAGCTATGAGCTAAAAATCGGAGGCCATTCTCTTAACGCAATGCTGGGTTACAACCAGGAAAGCGAAAGCTACAGCTTTGTCAACAACAGCGTACTTGGACAAACTGTGATTACTGTACCTTCCCTCCAGGGAGGCACAGGCAGCCCAGTGATGAAAGAGGGCTTGCAGGAGGAAAGCGTGCAGGGCATATTCGGACGCATTGCCTACAATTGGATGGGCCGATATCTGATAGAGTTCAATGCCCGTTATGACGGATCCAGCAAATTTCCGAAGGAGAAACGTTTCGGATTCTTTCCTTCAGTGTCAGGAGCATGGAGGCTGAGTGAAGAAAATTTCATGGAATGGATGCGCCCATACGTGAACAATCTCAAAATACGTGCATCATGGGGCTCTATAGGCAACCAGAACATAGCCCCATACGGCTTCATTGCGGGAATGAACATAAGCGAAAGCAATGTCTGGATTGACAAGGCCGGAAAAGTAAACGTAATCTCCACCCCTGGCCTGATAAGGGGCAATTATGGATGGGAGACTGTAACCACGCTCAATATAGGCCTGGACCTCAATGCTTTCCGCGACCGACTCAGCTTCGTTTTCGATTGGTATAGGCGCAATACCACAGGCATGCTCAGTAATGGTGTGGAACTTCCGGGTGTGGTGGGAGCGACTGCTCCGCTGCAGAACGTTGCCGATATGAGAACCGATGGATGGGAGCTGTCGCTGCGCTGGAACGATTATGTAGGTGATTTCAACTATCATGCAGGATTCAGCCTGTATGACCACAGAAGCATAATCACCAAATTCAACAACAGCAGCAACAACCTCAATTATAACTACATAGGTAAATGTCTCGGTGAAATTTGGGGCTATGAGACAGACGGCTATTATTCAATAGACGATTTTGATTCCGAGCAGGCAAAACAGGGTGTCTGGACGCTAAAAGAAGGAGTTCCTGCCCTGGATGGCTACACAGCCAAACCTGGCGACGTGAAATTCAAGGATTTGAACAGTGACGGCAAAATCAACGCAGGAGCCAACACACTTGACGAACACGGCGACACAAAGATAATAGGCAACAGCGCTGCCCGCCTGGAATATGGTGCAGACTTGGGCTTCTCCTGGAAAGGACTGTCATTCAACATAATGCTCCAAGGTGTAGGTAAACGCGACTATTTCCTGCCAAGATCAGCTGTCTTCACCTTCGGACAAAACGACAGGTCGGAATACCAGTTCTCAGCCGTATACAGCAATCAGACAGATTATTGGACAGCTCTCAGCTACGACCCTGAAAGCCCAGACTATATGGTGGCCGCAAACCCTGACGCCACTTTGCCGCGCATATACGGACAGCTGGAAAACGGCCCGTCAAATATGCGTGTGAGCGACCGCTACCTCTATAGCGCCGCCTATATGCGCATCAAGAACGCCACTCTCAGCTATTCCTTCCCTCAGCAACTGCTTGTGCGTACAAGGTTTATCAACGGGCTGAAGGTGTACGCAAGCTGCGAGAACCTTGCCACCTTCTCATCGCTTCCTAAAGGCTATGACCCTGAATCCCTCAAATGGGGCTACCCTTTCTATCGCACATTGTCATTTGGAGCACAGATTACTTTCTAAAGCAACATCATGAAAATCAACAATATAATAAAAAACATCTGGGTACTTGCCGCCCTGTGCTCCATATGTGCATGTGAGGGCTTCCTGGATAAATACCCTTCCGGGACTCTGGTAGAAAGCAATGCCTTCCTGACATATGACAACTACAAGGCCTATATGTACCAATGCTACTCCCTGTTCACTGACAGCCGCATAGGCAGCAACTTCAGCGGAGAAAGATACCAGGTCAACGGTCAGTACTACAGCGACCATTACAGCGGCATAATGAGCGACCGCGACCTGTGGCAGAATCCGTATGCCATGCAGAACATAGCCGTGGTGAACAGCAGCAATCTCTGGGACTTCAAGCCCATACGCACAGTCAACATTATGCTTAGCCATCTGAATGACGGAAATCTTACAGACCGGGAAAGAAGACATTGGAAATCAGTGGGTTATTTCTTCCATAGCTGGTGGTATATGGAGCTGGTTTCAAGATATGGCGACATTCCATACGTAACGACCGTGCTTAATGACGAAAGCCCCGAGGCATATGGACCGAGAACTCCGCGCAAGGAAGTGGCAGACAGCATAATAGCAAGACTGGAGTATGCCATAGAAAACATAGGTGACTGCTCAAGGGACGGGGACAACCCCGTCACTGCCGATGCTTGCCGCGCCGCCCTCAGCCGATTCCTGCTCAGAGAGGGCACTTACGCCAAATACCATGGGCTGGATGAGCCATATAAGGAATACCTCGCTGCCTGCATGAAGGTATCGGAGGAACTGATGAACAGCTATCCCGTGCTTTTCCGTGGTAACGGCAATGACAGCTATCCTGCCGCCGGTTGGGACAACGAAGAGACTACAGAGAGCCTCAAGGGTGTTCCCGGTATCATAATGTATAAGGAATATATCGACGGTATCCTTACCCACAGATACAGCGATTATGTCCATGTGGCAGCTCATACCACAGATGCGCCTCAAGCTACCATCGACCTCTTCCTGATGAAAAACGGAAAGCCTATAGCAAACCCTGATTCGGGCTATAAGGGCGGCGAGGGTAAAGACCTCTGGGATGTGTTTGAGGACCGTGACCCGCGTCTGCCTATATGCTTCCAGCCCCCTGTACAGGCAAAGGTGGGCAAATTCGACAATCCTGACTATGTCAAGACCTTCCCTCAGTGGACATTCTGGAGCGTGGGAGAAAAATTGAACGGTGGGGCTGATTTCGTGGTGACTGAGGCAGACTCCATCAAATTCCGCAAATACATAGACTATTTCGGACCTAACACCAAGTGTTATGACGGAGGAGGTGATGTGAAACTTGGCAGCAAAAGGGTGCCTGGCCACAACCACACCAACTCAATGCAGCATTCTGCTCCTAACATCAGCAAATACTGCCAGACCGACAACTATATGCGTTGTCTTACAGGCTACTATTTCTGGAAACATTACACTTCTTGGGAGAAAGGCCTCAATAAAGCTTATCAGACCAGCGACAAGCCTATTTTCACTATCGCGGAAGTGCTGCTTAACTATGCGGAGGCAGCTTGCGAATTGGGCCTTTTCGACCAGGCTGCAGCAGACCGCAGCATCAACCTGCTCAGGGAGCGCAGCGGAGTGGCTGAAATGAGAGTATCAGAAATCGGACCTGACTGGGATCCTGCCAGGGATAAGGGCAACGCAGCCTGGACTGCATCCTATGACAGCAAGACCAACTATGAGGTGGAACCTGTATTGTGGGAGATACGCAGGGAAAGGCTCATTGAACTCATGGGCAGAGGCTTCTCTTTCTATGATGTATGCCGCTGGCACAAGGCGCCTTACTTCATAAACAGGCAGCATTGCGGCGCATGGGTCAAGGCCAAGGGCATTCCTTATGGCAAGGGCAGCTATACGGGCCAGTTTGTGGATTATAAAGAGATTTGCCGCAGCGGACAGGCCAACCCTGACAATTCAGGCAGCGGATGGATTTATACAACTCCAAGCCCGCTGGCAAGCGGCAAGGGATGGCTGGATAAGTATTATCTCCATCAGGTCCCTCTCGACCAGATTGCGCTGAATCCTAATCTTTCACAGAATTCAGGTTACGAGGACCTGCAGCAAGAATAAAAAAATAACAGGGGCTTTTCAGTAAGTCCCTGTTATCATTTTATATGGCAGCGCTGTACCTAACGGATAGGGCTGAGGGCAATGCGGAAACTGCGGTTGCCAGGCTGCACCCTGTACTGCTCCAGAGGCCATGCACCCCATGATGTGATGCAGCCTATACCCATGTGGGCACAATCCACGCTTACATAAGTAGAACGGCCCTCAAGGCTGTCGTGACCTTGCAGTTCCAGAGAATGTCTCTGATCTCCAGGCCATTCAGGAGCGCCGCTCCTTCCGCCTCCTGTAATGGACATATCCATCTCCTTGCGTGAATAAGGCAGGGCAGATCCGCTGAACAGCACGTCCGAAGTGATTCTGAATCCCACGCCGGCAAGGGTCTTCACTTCCATCCACTTGATGTCAGTGTGGTTGCCGCTGTCCTGAGGACGTACATATGCAAAATTGTACTGGTCGGCTACTTTCTGTTTGTAGTGGCCCATCATTGCCGCGCTCTTGCGGTCGCAATAATTCTCGAAAGGACCGTTGCCATAAAACTCCAATACAGAGCAATCATCATCGAGCGCGAACTCCATTCCATAGCGCATAAGCAGATTTGCCTTGTCAAGATTTCCGGCATCCTCCATCACATGGTCCACAAGCACTGTTCCGTCACCGTAAACCTCATATTTCATTGAAGTTATGGCGCTGTATTTTTCGTTGTTAAAGGAATTCACACCGCAAATAGGTTTATAGCTCACATTTACGGCATAATGTCCATCCACAGCTTCAACCTCGAATGACTGTACTTCAAATTCAGGATAAAGCCAAGTCTTGGAATGTTTCTCAAAGCCGGCGCCCAGGTCATTCTCAGTCATGGCACGGCCGTAACAAGGCATAAGCGGCTGGGTAAGTATCTTTTGTCCATAAATATAATCTGTCTCTTATACACATCTGACGCTGCCGACGACTCCTTACGTG
>CAMFRR010000053.1 GCA_945982095.1 uncultured Bacteroidales bacterium | reverse complement strand
CACGTAAGGAGTCGTCGGCAGCGTCAGATGTGTATAAGAGACAGCAGGGGCAGGCTCGAGGCAGAGAAACTCGTGAACGAGGCACAGGCTCAGGCAGAAAAAATTCTTTCTGAAGCC
This sequence comes from uncultured Bacteroidales bacterium, assembly GCA_945982095.1. GTDB lineage: Bacteria > Bacteroidota > Bacteroidia > Bacteroidales > UBA932 > Cryptobacteroides. Next base: position 6,371 of record CAMFRR010000053.1, on the reverse strand, counting down.
AGACAACAGGCAGCCTCCATCGTTGACCAGGCCAAAGCCAAGGCCGAAGACATTGCCGCAAAGGCCCAGAGCGACATCAAGACCGCATCGGCACACGCTCTTGACGCCACAAAGACGGCTATTCAGAATGCAATACTTGCCAAAAGCGCAGATGCTGCCGTAGGCAAGGTAATGGGCGAAGAAGAATTTGCCAAAGAATTCATCTTGGCTGTAGCAAAGAGCATGGGCGAGGGTGGCTCTGACGAGCTCTCGGTCATTTTGCCTGAGAGCCTCAAGAAACTCACCCCTTATGTTACAAGCCAGGTCAGCAAGGCCATAGGCAAGAACATCGAAGTGAAAGTTGGCAAGAACATCAAAGGAGGCCTCAACATAGGCCCTAAGGACGGCAGTTATTATATCTCCCTGAGCGATGAGACCTTCACAAGTCTGATACGCGAATATCTGCGTCCTGCCACACGAAAGCTGCTGTTCGGTGAATAACAATTATACATATATAATCGCATCCATTCCCGCCCTCAGTCCCGATTCAAGGTTTGAAGGAGGGAGCGTAATGCCCCTTATCGGGTGGATAGGAAGCCAGCTCAGTGACAGTGACCTCAAGAAGCTTGAGTTCGTATGTTCAGGCTTCAAGGCCGACAATCTGGATATGGACTTCTATCTCAAGGCCTTCAAAAGCAAGGACGGTTTCACAAGGGAGTTTTTCGCCCACGACCTTGCCCTGCGCAATGCAAAGGTAAGGTACCTGAACCGCGAGCTGGGCAGGGATAAGGACAAGGATGTGATGGCGCTGGAAAATGCACCGGAAGTAGACAGCGCTGCCCTGGACAAGATCTTCGGGGCAGACAATCTGCTTGAGAGGGAGAGAGCAATGGACGACTACCTCTGGGCAACAGCAGACAATATAACTTTATTCAAGGATTTCGAGCTGGCAAAGGTGCTTGCTATAGTAGCAAAGCTCTGTATTATAGAGCGTTGGCTCGCACTTGACGAAAATACAGGCCGGGAGTTGCTCGCCACTCTGGTGAGCGGCATACGCGGCACATACGGTAAAATAGAATTCGAAAATTACAGATAATCATATATGGCAACAAGCGGAATAATCACAGGCATAGTATCCAATCTCGTCACAGTGTCTTGTGACGGACCTGTGAGTCAGAACGAAATCTGCTACATCTCCACCCAGGGCACAAAGCTCATGGCCGAGGTCATAAAGGTCAACGGCCGTTATGCCTCTATTCAGGTGTTTGAGAGCACCCGTGGCGTAAAGAATGGAGACAGAGTGGAATTCACGGATAAAATGTTGGAGGTTACCCTGGGTCCGGGCCTGCTCAGCAGCTGTTACGACGGACTTCAGAACGACCTCACCACCATGACAGGAGTATTCCTCAAACGCGGCGAATACACCCCTGCCCTGGATTCTGAAAAGAAATGGGCCTTCACACCTGAGGCTTCAGTAGGCGATACTGTCGAGGCTGCGGACTGGCTGGGTGAAGTAAAGGAGGGCTGGCTCCCTCACAAAATCATGGTTCCATTCTCCTTCAAGGGCGAATATACCATAAAATGGCTGGCTCCTGCGGGCGAATATACAGTAAACGACAAGATTGCCACCCTTACGGGCGAGGAAGGTGACGTGGATGTCACCATGTGCCAGAAATGGCCTGTGAAAGTGGCCATCAAATGCTACAAGGAGAAACCGAGGCCAGAGCGCATCATGGAAACCGGTGTGCGCGTGATAGACACCCTCAATCCTATAGCAGAGGGAGGTACAGGCTTCATCCCTGGTCCTTTCGGCTGTGGAAAGACAGTGCTCCAGCATGCAATAGCCAAGCAGGGCGACGCTGATGTAATCGTGATGGCAGCCTGCGGCGAGCGTGCCAATGAGGTGGTTGAGATTTTCACCGAGTTCCCTGAGCTGATTGACCCTCACACAGGACGTCACCTTATGGAGCGTACCACCATCATATGCAACACATCCAACATGCCTGTTGCTGCCCGTGAGGCTTCCGTATACACGGCAATGACCATATGCGAGTATTACAGGGCCATGGGTCTCAAGGTGCTGCTGCTTGCGGATTCAACTTCACGTTGGGCCCAGGCTCTGCGAGAGATGTCCAACCGTATGGAGGAACTTCCTGGCGCCGATGCCTTCCCTGTGGACCTTTCGGCCATCATCTCCAACTTCTACGCCCGTGCCGGCATGGTGGTGCTGAACAACGGCAAACGCGGCTCCGTAACCTTCATAGGTACCGTATCCCCTGCGGGCGGTAACCTCAAGGAGCCTGTAACCGAATCTACAAAGAAGGCTGCACGCTGTTTCTACGCCCTTGAGCAGAACCGCGCGGACAAAAAACGCTACCCTTCCGTAAACCCTATCGACTCTTATTCGAAATATCTCGAATATCCTGAGATTGCCGACTACCTCGACAAGACAGTGGAGCACGGCTGGGTGGAGAAAGTGAACAGGACCAAGAACATCATTCGCAAAGGCAAGGATGCTGCCGACCAGATCAACATTCTGGGCGATGACGGCGTACCTATGAGCTACCACGAAATGTTCTGGAAGAGCGAACTCGTGGACTTCGTAATCCTGCAGCAGGATGCTTTCGACGCCATAGATGCCCTTTGTCCTCTGGAGCGCCAGAGATACATGCTGGACATGGTGCTGGACATATGCGCCAAGGAATTCGAGTTCGAAGACTTCGAGGAATGCGCAGCCAAGTTCAAGGAAATGATCAACTTCTTCCGTCAGATGAACTATTCGGAGTTCAAGAGCGCACAATTTGAGATATACAAAGCTGAAATCGAAAAACTGGTAGAGCAATATGGCAAATAGACTTATTAGAAAAACATATACCCAGCTTGAGGGAATCACCAAGGCTACGGTATCACTCAAAGCCGACAACGTTTCGAATGACGAACTGGCATGGGTTGACGGCCGTCTGGCACAGGTAGTACGCACAAAAGGCGAGCTTGTGACACTCCAGGTTTTCGAGGGCACAGAGAATATTCCCAGCAATGCTGAGGTTACTTTCCTCGGAGCTGCCCCAACCCTCAAGGTCAGCGACGCACTCGCCGGACGTTTCTTCAATGCATATGGCGAGCCTATAGACGGCGGTCCGGCAGTGGAAGGCCGCAAAATTGAGATCGGAGGCCCTTCCGTAAACCCATACAAACGTAAACAGCCTTCTGAGATTATCCCTACGGGTATCGCTGGCATTGACCTCAACAATACCCTGGTATCAGGCCAGAAGATTCCTTTCTTCGCCGACCCTGACCAGCCATACAACAACGTGATGGCCCAGGTGGCCCTGCGTGCCGATGTGGACAAGATCATTCTCGGCGGCATGGGTCTTACCAATGACGACTACCTCTACTTCAAACACGAGTTCGAGGCAGCCGGTGCATTGGACAAGATCATTTCATTCGTAAACACCACAGAACAGCCTCCTGTAGAGAGGTTGCTTATCCCTGACATGGCTCTGGCAACTGCAGAATATTTCGCAGTGGAGAAAAACGAGAAGGTGCTGGTGCTTCTGACTGACATGACCCTTTATGCAGATGCCCTCAGTATTGTGAGCAACCGTATGGACCAGATTCCTTCAAAGGATTCTATGCCGGGTTCACTTTACTCGGACCTTGCAAAAATCTACGAGAAGGCCGTGCAGCTGCCTGACGGCGGCTCCATCACCATCATAGCCGTGACCACTCTGAATGACGGAGACATTACACACGCCATTCCGGACAACACAGGCTATATCACTGAGGGACAGCTTTTCCTTCGTGCCGATCCGGATTCAGGCAAGGTCATCATTGACCCTTTCCGTTCGCTCTCACGTCTGAAACAGCTGGTTCAGGGCAAGAAAACCCGCGAGGACCACAGCCAGGTGATGAACGCATCTGTGCGTCTGTACTCTGATGCCCAAAATGCGAAGACCAAGCTGGAGAACGGTTTCGACCTTAGCGACTACGACCTGCGCTGCCTTGATTATGCAAAGGCTTATGCCACAGAGTTGCTCGCCGTTGACGTCAATCTCGGCATAGAGCAGATGCTGGACACAGCCTGGGATATATTCGGAAGATATTTCACCAAGGCAGAGACAGGAATCAAACAGAATCTGATTGACAAATACTGGCGTGGCAATTAAATTTCAATATAACAAAACTTCTCTGAACGCGCTTGGGAAGGATCTCAAGATGCGTCAGAAGGCACTCCCTACACTTAAGAACAAGGAGTCTGCCTTGCGTATCGCTGCCAAGTCCTACAGAGACCAGGCCGACCGTCTGGTTGAGGAACTGGAAGCCGCGATGAGGCGTTACGACTATCTTGCAGCCCTGTGGAACGAGTTCAGGAGCGATCTGGTCAGCATAACCGACGTGGAACTCAAAGCGGGCAAGGTGGCAGGCGTAAAAGTGCCTGAACTGGGTGAGATAAGTTACAGGATCGGAGAATTCAACGCCTTTCAGGCCCCGGCCTGGTATGCTGACGGAATATCCATACTGAAGGAACTCTCACGCCTGGGAATAGAGAGTGAGGTCTATCTCGAAAGAGCCCGCATACTTGAATATTCCCGCAAAAAGACTACCCAGAAAGTGAACTTGTACGAAAAAGTGCAGATACCCGGCTATCAGGAAGCCATAAGGAAGATTAAACGCTTCATGGAAGACGAAGAGAATCTTTCCAAAGCTTCTCAGAAGATTGTGAAGAGCCGTCATGCTGCAGAAGAAGAAATGGAGGAACAGGCATCATGATTACAGCAATGACAAGATACGATTTCATTCTCCTTAGCGGGGAGAGTGAAAGCTTCCTCCAGAAGTTGCAGGATCTGGGCGTAGTGGACATTCGCCGATCTTCCAAGGCTGTGGACTCGAAGTCGGCTGAAATGGCAAAGAAGATTTCGGATATTAACAGTGCCGTACAGGCTCTCGAAGCCTTTGACTGTTCGGAAGATGCCGATGCTGAAGCCATAAAGGCCCGTGCTGCGGAAATGAAAGAGGTGGAAGGATGCGCTGCCTGCAATACAGCGCTAATCCTAGCCAAGCTCAACGAATTGGAGAACAGCCTCAAACAGGCTAGGAAAGAGCTGGACGGATGCGAGGCATGGGGTTCTTTCGACCCCCGTACTTTGGAGGCTCTTGCAGAAGCCGGAGTCAAGCTGCATTTCTATAGCACAAAGCGCTCGAAATTCATGCCTCAATGGGCTGATGAATATGCTCTGAGCATAGTGAAGGAAAGTAAGGGCACAATTATGTTTGTGATAGCTGAGCAGAGTTCAGCTGAAGCTGCTGAATGGGCCTTCCCATTGGAAGAGCTTCCTGCCCCTTCGCGTTCCATGACTCAGATTTCAGAGCAGATCAAGGCTCTGGAGGAAGAGCAGTCCGTTCTCAAGGCCGAGATGCTTTGGCTCAAGGAGCACAAGCTTGAGCATATGCGCAGCAAGCTGGCATCCAAGACGGCTGAGCTGGATGTATATCTGGCTGCTGCCGGAGGTACGGACGCAGTCGAGGGATATATAAGCGTGTTGGAGGGCTATGCCCCTACAACAGGAGATGCCGCCCTCAAGCAATATCTGGATTCCGCAGGAGTCCTGTATGTGAGTGCCCCTGCAAACGCCGCAGACAATCCTCCTATAGAGCTAAAGAACAACCGTTACGTGCGTATGTTCGAGGTACTTACCGATATGTACGGACGTCCTGTGTACGACAGTTTCGACCCTACTCCTTTCATATCCGTATTCTTCCTTCTCTTCTTTGCAATGTGTATGGGTGACGCGGGCTATGGATTGGTGCTTATGGTCATGAGCTTCTTCATTAAGAAAATCAAGAGTTTCGCCAACCTCTCCCCTATGGTAATGGCCCTGGGAATAGCAACGGTCGTGGTGGGTACACTGTTCCACACCTTCTTCTCATTAGACATGCTCGACTGGGCCTGGGTTCAGGACAGCGGACTGGCCAAGATTATGGTACCTAAAGAAATCATTGGCTATGACGGCACCATGGTCGTTGCCATAGTGACAGGTATCATACACCTGAGCCTTGCAATGATGGTGAAAACCTACTATGCAACAAAAAACAACGGTTTCCTCAAGAGTCTTAGCACCTGGGGTTGGACTGTTTTCCTGGTAGGCACCGTGATTGCCCTTGCAGTCGGGCTGGCATTCAACCTGGATTCAAGCATAGTGAAATGGGCTGTCATAGCTTTGGGCTGCATAGGCGCCTTGGGCATATTCCCTCTGCGCGACCTCAAGAAGAATCCTTTTGTAAATATAGGAGGCGGCTTGTGGGAGACATACAACACCGCTACAGGTCTTCTTGGTGATGTATTGAGCCTGTCTCTTATACACATCTCCGAGCCCACGAGACGGACTCCTATC
>CAMFRR010000052.1 GCA_945982095.1 uncultured Bacteroidales bacterium | reverse complement strand
GAGACCGTTTTCATTGCAACTCCCGTTTTGTCTGAAGCTCAGATGAAGGAAGCGGCTGCCAAGTACACAAAGTACATCACCGAAAGAGGTGGTGAGATTGTGTCAGAAGAGAATTGGGGCCTGAAACAGCTGGCTTACCCAATCAACAAAAAGACCACAGGTTTCTATTACCTGATTGAATTCAAAGCTGATACACAGCTTATCGCAAGACTTGAGACTCAGTATCGCCGTGACGAGCGCATCATGCGCTTCCTCACTTTCGCTATGGACAAACACGCCATTGCATATGCTGAGAAACGTAGAAACAAAAACAAAAAGGAGGAATAAACCATGGCACAGAACAACGAAATCCGCTACCTCAACCCTCCAAAAGTTGACATCCGCAAGAAGAAATACTGCCGCTTCAAAAAAGCAGGTATCAAATATGTTGATTACAAGGACGCTGAGTTCCTCAAGAAGTTCCTCAACGAGCAGGGCAAGATTCTCCCTCGCCGCATCACCGGTACTTCACTCAAGTTCCAGCGCAAAGTGGCTCAGGCCGTTAAACGTGCCCGTCACCTCGCCCTTCTTCCTTACGTAACAGACCTTTTGAAATAATTGGAGGACAGCACACATGGAGATAATTCTTAAGAAAGATGTCCAGAATCTCGGATACAAGAACGACATCGTGAACGTTAAGACAGGTTATGCTGTCAACTACCTCATTCCACAGGGTTTCGCCATCCTGGCTACCCCATCTGCAAAGAAAGTTCTCGCTGAGAACCTTCGTCAGCAGGCTCACAAAGAGGCTAAGCTCATCGCTGATGCTGAGGCTCTTGCAGCAAAGCTGAATGCAGTGGAGCTTACAATAGCCGCAAAGCTTGGCGAGAAAGGCAAAATCTACGGCTCTGTCACTTCTGCTGACGTTGCTGCACAGCTTGCCGCTCTGGGCTTTGAGATCGATAAGAAAGATATTACTCTCGCTACTATCAAGGAGCTTGGTACATTCGAAGCCAAAATCCGTTGCTACAAATCTGTTGCAGGCACTGTAAAGGTTAATGTAGTAGCTGAGGCTGCAAAAGAGGAAGCTGCCGAGTAATTCTCGGCGCCTGCCTTTATGAAAATTTTAGGACACGGCCGTTAGGCCAAATTTTTGGGGCTGACTAAATAGTCTTTTGACTTTTAGCCAGCCCCTTTTTCAGATATCCTGTCAGCCGGGCATGATGCAGGGTCGTCCCCGACTTGTCCTATTGTCATTCGCTACCTGATCGGGAATCCTGGCTGCCGCTGGCAGCGATGGCGCAGCGAATACCGTCCAGGGCACTGGAAACAATGCCACCGCTATAGCCGGCACCCTCACCGCAAGGATAAAGACCCGGCAACGAAACATACTCAAGAGTCTCAGGATCACGAGGAATGCGCACAGGACTGCTCGTGCGGCTCTCAACGCCAAGAAGAAGGGCGTCGTTGGTATAATAGCCGTGCATAAGCTTATTGCCCACATAAGGGAAAGCCAGCTTGAGCCTCCACGAAACGTGCTCAGGCAAAAGTTCATGCAGGGGAGCCGACACAACGCCCGGATGATAGCTGCTCTTAGGCAGGTCCTTGCTCGGAATGCGGCGGCAGAAATCCATCATCCTCTGAGCCGGAGCCTTGAAAGAAGATGTGGCCCTGTACATATTCCTTTCCACTTCTGACTGCAGCTCCATAAGCCCGAGAGCTCCATGTTTTTCCATATATTCAGGAAAATCCTCAGGCTCAATGCTCACAACCACACCGCTGTTTGCCAGCTTGCCACTGCGGCCGCTGTTGCTCATGCCGTTCAACACCACAGTCTCATCCTCTGTCATGGATGGAACCAGCAAGCCGCCCGGACACATGCAGAAGCTGAAAACTCCCCTGCCCTCGACCTGGGTGACGAAACTGTATTCTGCCGTAGGCATATAGGACTGGTACTTGCCGCTGTATTGAATCTTGTTGATGAGAGACTGAGGGTGTTCGGCGCGTACTCCAAGAGCGAAACCCTTGGCCTGCAGAGCCCATCCCTTGCTTTCGAAAAGCCTGTATATGTCACGGGCAGAATGGCCGGTAGCCAATATGACTTTAGCAGCAGTATATGTCACTGTCTCAGAACCTGATACAGCAGTAACTTTAATACCCTCGGCACAGCTTGAGAAATCTGTCACTCGGGTATTGAAATGATATTCACCACCATGCTCTATGATGCACAGGCGTATCTTCTCCACTATTGCAGCCAGCCTGTCCGAGCCAATGTGCGGATGAGCGTCTATAAGTATGCTTTCATCAGCTCCAAAGGCACAAAGCTGATACAGGACTTCGCGTATGTCTCCCCTCTTGCTGCTGCGGGTATAAAGCTTGCCGTCAGAGAAGGTGCCGGCGCCTCCCTCACCGAAACAGAAATTGGAATCGGGTTTCACATGAGGCGTGCCGTCAGCATTGAGCAGGCTTCCTGTATTCAGAGCGGCAATGTCTCTTTTCCTTTCGTGAATGTCACAGCCTCTTTCCAGAATTATGGGGCGCAAACCTTCCTGGAGCAGGCGCAGGGCTGCAAACATGCCTGCAGGGCCGCTGCCCACTATTATTACCTCGGGGGCTGAATGTACATCCTTATATGGCTTAAGTTCGTAAGTATCAGGCAGCTGCTCGTCCTTGCGCGCAACTGCCATCCTATATTTCCAAAGCGGTTCCTTGCGGGCATCTATGCTTCTGCGTATCACGCGGCATTCTCCCACCATGGTTTCTTTTACTCCCAAGGCCCTGGCTGCGGCCGCTTTTACCACAGCGGAATCAAGCTCCTTTCCCAGAGCTGTAGATATTTCGATTTCTTTCATTTCCCAATGCAGATTTAAATCTACGCCATCTATTGCGAATTCAAATTACGCCACCGTCACAATTGTGAGGCGCGGGCCGCAGGGGCAACCGACAGATCGGCAATATGCCCTGCCTTGAAATGGTGGTAACCGGCCATAGCAATCATGGCAGCATTATCTGTAGTAAACTTGAACTCAGGAAGATAGGTATTCCAACCCCTCTTCTTGCCTTCCTCGGTAATCCTGGCCCTGAGCTCGGAATTCGCAGATACGCCTCCACCTATGGTTATTTCCTTTATTCCAGTATCCTTCGCGGCCTTCACCAGTTTATCCATCAATATATCTATCAGAGTCCTCTGGAACGAAGCGCAAATATCCTCCTTGTTATTCTCCATGAAAGAAGGGTCTTCGGCCATACGGTCGCGGACGAAATAAAGGAGCGAGGTCTTCACGCCGCTGAATGAATAATCATAGCCGGGGATATGAGGTTTGGAGAAGGAATATTTCTTAGGATCACCGAGCTTTGCAAGACGGTCGACTACGGGACCGCCGGGATAACCAAGGCCCATCATCTTGCTGCATTTGTCGAAAGCCTCCCCCACCGCATCATCAATGGTCTGGCCCAGAATAGTGAAGTCCAGAGGCGAATCCACCCTGACTATCTGCGAATTGCCTCCGCTTACGAGAAGGCAGAGATAAGGGAAGGACGGATGCCTGGCCGGAACGTCCTTCTGCTGTATGAAAGCCGCCATCAGGTGACCCTGGAGATGGTTCACTTCCACCAAGGGACAATCAGCCGCAATGGCGAGGGCCTTGGCAAAAGAAGTGCCCACAAGCAGGGAACCCAGAAGGCCGGGGCCGCGGGTAAAGGCTATGGCCGAAAGCTCGCCCGGACTCACTCCCGCACGCTTCAAAGCTTCGCTCACCACAGGAACGATATTTGCCTGATGAGCCCTTGAGGCCAGTTCCGGAATCACACCGCCGTAAGCCTTGTGCACATCCTGCGAGGCAATCACATTGCTCAGCAACACCGAGTCGCAGAGCACTGCAGCCGAAGTGTCGTCACAAGAGGATTCTATACCTAATATTATATCCGACATATCTGTTGAAATTAGATTGCAAAATTAGCAAAAAATAACGGAAAAATAGTTAAATTTGCCTACTAATGGCCATTGCTGATGAGGACCTTGAGGAAAATACTTCGCTATTTGCTGCTGACGCTTTTTGTGGCAGTACTGCTGGCCTATGCGCTGTTTCAGATGCCCTTTGTCCAGACGTGGCTAAGCTCCAAAGCAATAGACAAGGTTGAGGAAATCTTTGACGCGCGCATCACCCTGGACCGTATCGCCCTCAAGCCTTTCACAACCCTTATCATACAGGACCTCAACGTAATAGACCCCGCTCCCATTTCTGAAAGCGCCCGTGACACCCTTCTTCATGTAGACCAGCTCAGCGCCACTTTCTCCCTTATGAGCCTCATGGGTCCGGGCCACGAAGATTTCATACTCAAACGTGTCAAACTCAAGGGAGCCACATTCAGCCTCGTAATCGAAGGTGGTGAAATCTACAGCACCAACCTCACCAGAATGTTCCATATAAGGAACGATGCCCCTGCAAGAGAGCCTGTGGAAAAAGATATATTCCACATCCAACACCTTGAGGGTGAAGGGCTCAGATACACTATGCAGAATTTCTCCATAGACCTGGGAGAGAAGCCTCCCTACAGCATAGACTGGTGTGATTTCGAGGTATATGACGCTAATCTGGAGGCCACAGATTTCCGCATGAGCCACGGCCGTTTCTATGCGGACGTAAGCCACATGGACTTCAAAGAGAAGACGGGATGGGTGGTGACACATATGAGCGGAAGCACAGTGTCAGGCCGCGGAGATGCCTACATATATAATCTGCACGTTGAAGATGATACAGGTTCACATTTTGACGCAGATTACCGCATGGTGGGCAAGACCGATGACTTCAAGGACTATGTGAATAAGGTGTACATGAGCGTGGATGTGCATGAAAGTCACCTCAGTGCCAGCACCTTAGCCCACTTCATACCTGCACTGTATCCTGACAGGAGCTGCTTTTTCAACCTTGTGGGTCATGCCGAAGGTCCCGTGGTGAACCTGAGCATGAAAAATGCCAGGCTTGCCGTGGACGGCACCAGAATAAGTACCGTGGGCAACGGCCGTGTCACAGGGCTGCCTGAATACAGGAAAATGGGCATGGACCTGAGTTTCACCAACACCCACTTCAACAGCAAAGACCTCACCAAGCTCCTGCACTCCATAGCCCCGGCAAGCTCAGAACTGGACCTTGGACGCCTGGGAGGAGGGATGATGCACAAGGCCGACATATATGCAAAAGGCAATATCAACGACCTGCTGTGCCGCATAGGGCTGCAGCAGAGCGTAGGCGGAGGCAAGGCTACGGTTGGTGCCAGAATTCATAATCTGCTTAACAACAAGCCTATAAGCCTGGAGGGACATATTGAAGCCAAGGAACTGGATCTGGGACAGCTGATAGGGATAGAAAAGCTGGGAAATGTAAGCCTCAAGTCAAAACTTGGCGCAACTCTCCCCTCTCGCGGAGCAGAGCTCTATGCTGAGATAGACCAGATGGAAATAAGCAGTCTGGATTTCATGGGATATGCCTACAAGGACATAAGCGTGGATGCGGAGCTGGATGCCGAAGACCTTAACGCAGCAATCACGTCAAAAGACCCTAACTGTCTGACAGACATATCGGTATGGACGGACAAATATTCCTATAACGCGACAGTATACGTTGAGCAGGCCGACCTTAATGCCATGAAACTGGACAAGAGAGGGACCTCCAAAGTCCATTTCAATCTCTATTCTCATCTCAATCGCAACTTCAGCAGCCTGATGGCCAATGTCTCTGCGAACGACATAGTGCTCACGGGAGCTCATGGGGCCAACGACATAAGCAACATCAACGTGATGCTGGAGCAGGATGGGGACATATACAGTGTGACTGCAAACTCAGACGACTTCAATGCCGGCTTCGAAGGAAACAAAAAGAATCTCAAGGCCAACATCACTATACATGACCTCACGGGCATAATGGGATTCATGCTCCCAGGCTCATTCATTGACAAGGGCAGCTATGTGGAAGTAAGCAAAGACAGCTTAGGCAATGTGTCAGGCAAACTCAACAGCCACCGCATTGCCCTAAACGAATACTATATAAAAGACCTGGACGGAAGTCTGGGCGGAAGTCTTGACAATCTCAATGCGCAAATCACGGCCCAGGAAGCCAAGATTGGAGCCATCAAATTGCTCAACAACAGTTTCGGGCTGAAATATGCCGACAGGGTGGCCAAGCTTTCATATAATTTTGACAACAAGAGCCAACAGGCAAGCTATGGCAGCCTGATGGCAGAAATAGCCATAGGCGAGGATAAAGACTATAGTCTGCAGCTCAAGCCTACTGAAGTGTTCGTGAATGGAGACAAATGGGAGATTTCACAGGCCTATGCAAGCATGAAAGGCAAAGAAATCAATGTTGAGGGCGTGGCCCTGCATGGCAAGGACCAGTGGATTACACTCAACGGACGCACTTCAGCCGTGAATCAGGACAGCATGAAGGCACGTATCCACAATATGGACATTTCCTTCCTGAACAACTTTATCCAAGGCTTCAACTTGAACGTACAGGGAAGGCTGAATGCGGAGATGAATCTGGAATCGCCTCTGGGAGAAGACATTCCGAAGGTGGCGCTGAACATGGACTTGGACAGGATAATGGTGGGAGGC
>CAMFRR010000051.1 GCA_945982095.1 uncultured Bacteroidales bacterium | reverse complement strand
ATTGGCCATTTTTCATTAAATTAGTACGTCTAAAACGTATAGAAATGAAAAGATATGCACTATTTCTTATGACAATGCTGCTGTCTCTGACCGCACAAGCTGTCGTTCCCCACCGCCCTGTTCTGCCTGAAGTTCCCGGTTATATGATACTGCGTGGTGATTGTCATATACACACAGTATTCTCAGACGACACGACCTGGCCTACAGTCAGAGTCGATGAGGCTGCATTTGACGGCCTGGATTTCATTGCCATTACAGACCATTGCGAGACCCGCCACCAGAACATGCTCAAGAACGGCACCTTCCGCAGCAAAGAAGATGGCGGCAAAGTGGACAGGAACACTTCATATGAAATTGCAGCATCTGCCGCAAAGAAATATGGCATATATGTAATACACGGCACTGAGATCACCAGGGGCAAATGCCTCTTCCCAGGCCATTTCAACGCCCTTTTCATACAGGATGCGAACCTGATTTGCTCCGAATCCGAGGGTGCGGCAGCCGAGGCCGAAGCCAGAGGTGCAAATGCGGTCGAAGTTGAAGAGGCTGCGATTATGGCGGGTCTGAAGGAAGCTCGCCGCCAGGGAGCCTATCTCCAGTGGAATCACCCTGATTGGGAAAGACAGGCTCAGAACGAGACAGTGTGGTGGCCAATACACAGCCGTATTCTTGAAGCCGGCCTTATGGACGGAATAGAGGTGGTCAACCACTTCACCGGTTTCGACAAAGAAGCATTCGGCTGGGTGGTGGAAAAGAAGCTGAACATGACAGCCGGCACAGATTGTCACCAGCCTATGTTCCAGCTCATAGACTACGAGAAGGGAGAATACAGGCCCATGACCCTGGCTTTTGTGAAAGAGGGATGCGCAGACACAGCTGCAGGCCTCAGGGAAGCTATGGATGAACGCAGATGCTGCATTCTGGCCTATGACTCCATGTATGGCCCTCAGGAGCTGTTGGAAGCTTTTGCCTATGCAGCAATGGAAATAAAGGTTACAAAACAGACAGCCAAGAGAATCAATCTCAGCATCAAGAACAAGAGCTCAGTTCCTATCATTCTGACCAAAGCGCCAGGCAGCGAGAACATAGTTTATCCCCGCCGCATAGTGCTCAATGCCGGCGAAGAAATGAATTGGAACATAGCTGCCCTTGACACTGCTCAGGCCCTGCCATGCGAACATCCTGAAGTTAATTTCTTTGTGGAAAATTTCTGCTCGGCACCCGAAAAGCCAATCAAAATCAGCTACACTTTCTGAGGCGCTACAGATATATAAGCGGGCTTGCACTTCCCCTTTCGAGGGCCCTGAGATGGACGCTTCCTCGCTCAACGCCGAGATCCTCGAGGGCTGCCAGGGCAGAATTGTATGCGAGGGCGGGAGTGTTGTTGTTGGCTGACAGATGACATAGGAAAAGATTGCGCAGCCCGGGGTGGTAGAACTGCCTTATGGCCTGCGCCGTTTCCTCATTGCAGAGATGTCCTTCGTTGAGAATCCTTGCCTTGAGTTCAGGAGTATATGGCCCGTTGACCAGCATATTGTAGTCGTAATTGCTTTCTATGACCACTGTGTCGGCCATACGGGCAAAAGACAGGGCTTCTTCCGTCATGTGGTCGAGGTCTGTCATAAGTACGAAGAGCCTGTCCTCGCAGCGCACAGCATATCCCACAGTCTGTGTGGCATCGTGAGGCACTACAAAATACTTCACTTTGAAGGCATCGGCTATATCCACCCATTCCCCCTCGCCCATCACTGCCCTGCAGGAGGCAATGTGGTCACGGGTAAAGGTGTGGGCGGCAAGCACCCCGTGCAGTTTCTTCGTAGTGAAAACCTTGACACTCAGATATTTGCAATAGGTACCAAGGAAGCGTATGTGATCCAGATGCTCATGGGTGACAAGTATGCCACAAAGCTCATTGATATTGAGCTTGTTGTCAGTCATAATCTTCTTGACCCTGCGCATTGAAACACCGGCATCGATAAGCAAGGCTTTCCTCCGCCCGAATACATCCGGGTCCGTTCCTATATAATAACAGTTGCCGCAGCTGCCGCTGGAAAAACTCAAAAACTCCATAATCCCTATTCCTCTGCGGCTCAATCCTGCTCGCAATATTTCTTGATTACACTATAACTTTCTTTCACGCCCAACTCTCCGGCAACAGACAAATCACTGCAGCCCTTCTCCTTGTCCTTGAGATAAATCTGGACCAGAGCGCGGTTGTAATACGCATCGCCCATGTGAGGATATGCCTCAATGGCCTTGGTGTAAGCTTTGATGGCAGATATCATGTCTGTGCTTAGGCAGTACAGATTGCCCAGATTGTACTGTATATATGCAAGGTCAGGGGCAAGCTTCGAAGCCTCGACCATGTCAGCAAGAGCTTCTGAATAATCGTAATGAACGCTCACCTTATCCTGAACACGGGCTCTGGTATTTCCGTCCTGGTCCATGCTCAGAACCTGGACATTATTCTGTATGGAAGCGATGAACTCTATCATTTCCGCTTTGAGCACAGCCCTGTTCATGAGAAATAAGGCCCTGTAATCCCTGCCTTTACCCACATCAGCCTCAACAGCCCTGTCATATAGAGCCAAGGCAGAGTTGAACTGTTTCTGCTCGCAGGCACGCAAAGCCGAGAAAAAGGCACTTCTGGCCTTGTCTATTCCCTCACTTTCCTTTGCAGATTCTTCCTTTTTCCAGGCGACTGCCTCCACTTCTTTCTCATTGCTGATCTTGACAGGATATTCCGAGCTTCCTATGAAACTGTCCATCAGCACATTCTCATATCTGTCCTGCAAGGCCATCATCTCTCCCGACTTTTCCGCCCTCACCAGTTTGTACATGCTCTTGAGCTTCACATCCACGTCCCTGTGCTGCAATAACTCGTCATTGAAGCCCTTCTTGGCGAAATCCGCATCCAGGGCTATGAGGGCATTGTATTTCTTGGTCGTATCGGCAAAAGAACCGGCGTCAGTGATATTTTTGGCCCTGTATTCCTGAATCTTGCGCTGGGCAGTCTTGTAATCCTCCTTGGAAGCTTTGTTCTGGCCCAGAAGACTTTTTACATATGAACGGTTCATATAGGCCTTGGCAAAATCCGGATATAGCTCTATGGCACGGTCATAATCCTCCAGGGCATCTTTATAACGGCCCATCTCTATGAATATGGAGGCCCTATTGAAATACACCAGCACGTTGTCCGGGTTGATGTTGGCGACGCGGTCCATATCCTCAAGGGCGGAGGTGAAATCTCCCAACTGGGCATTGATAAGGCCTCTGTTATAAAGGGTCAGGGCATTCCCCGGCTCCTGCTCCAGCACCTTGTCGAGGTCGGCCATCGCAGCCTTATAATCCTTCTTTTCATATAGCATGAGGGCCCTGTTGAAATAAGCAAAGGCATTGTCCTTGTCCAGTTCCACGGCCCTGTCCAGGTCGGAAATTCCATCTTCCAGACGCCCCTGTTCAGCATAAAGTCTGCCTCGGCGCACATAGGCCTCGGCTTCGTATCTGTCCAGGCTTATGGCTTTGTTATAGTCCTTCAAAGCCGCAACTGTGTCTTTCAGGAAGAGGTATGAAGCGCCTCGGTTCAAATAGGCCGAAGGGTCCTTGGGCTGCTTGCGTATATAACGGTTAAAATCTTCAACAGCCTTGTCGAACTGCTGGCTTAGGAAATATGTGACGCCTCTGGAATAATACAGGCCCTCGGCCCCCGGACGCAGCTTCATGGCCCTGTCGTAATCTTCAAGAGCCTCCTGATAGTTTCCGAAGCGGCTGCGGGTTATGGCCCTGTAATGATAACCGTTGGTAAACACGGGGTTAAGACGCACGGAAGTATTGAAATCGTTCTGTGCTCCGCGCAGATCCCCGAGATTATATTTGGCTATACCGCGGAAAAAGAAAGTCCAATAATCGCTGGTATCCAGCTTGGCCAAAACGTTGAAATTCTCAATAGCCTTGGAATACTTGCCCTCGCTCAAGGCCTGGCGTCCCCTCCATGAAAATACATCCTTGTCCCATTGTCCAAACGCAACAAAAGCCGGTGTAAACACAAGAAAAAGTACACAGGCAGCACGTACAAGACAATATTTCAGACGAAAATGCATATCTTTGCAAAGATAATCAAAAATGAACAAATTGCTTGCCATATTGACCCTTTTATTGTTCTGTGCGGGCACAAGCCATGCCCAGCCGGACAGCTTGAGCATCAGGAAAGAGGTGGAATTCTTCTGCGACAGCCTTAGGCAGGGACGCGCCAGAGGTACCAAAGGTCATGCGGACGCAGCATTCTACATAGCCCAGCGCCTGAAGTCCCTCGGCTGCAAGAGCGTTACGGCAAGTTCTTCATATTCCCACAGTTTCATGGTCAGCGACAGCACTGACCTGGGCCACAATATACTGGGCCTGATGGACGGGAACAAGCATAGGTACATAATAGTGGCAAGCCATTATGACGGACTGGGAGTGATTGACGGCCAATTGTATGAATCAGCTGATGCCCACGCATCGGGAATAGCCTTGTTGATGCAGCTGGCGCAGTGTTTTGCAGAAGAAAAAGCAAAAGGCAGGACCTATGCAGGAAAATTGCTTTTCATCGCCTTCGACTCATATCTTGATGGCCGCTGCGGCTCTCAGTCCCTGGTCAAGGCCTTGGCTGCAGGCAAGTTCAAAGACCCGTTTGACGGACGCAGCATAAGGCTTTCAGACATTGAGCTTATGGTTGATCTGGATCAGATAGGAAGCAGCCTGGCTCCGCTTCATACAGGAAGGCCTGACTATTTAATGGCAATAGGAGGCCACAGCCTGCACAACCCCAATGCGGCAAACTACCTGCAGCAATGCAACAGGAAGCCGGGAATAGAACTGGATCTGGGGAACACTTACTATGGAAGCAAAGCTTTCACCGAGGCCTTCTACAATCTGGGCGACCGCAAGCACTTCATTCGCCGCGGAATCCCCACCCTGTATTTCACCTCAGGCATAACGGAACTCACAAACAAGCCCACAGACACGGCCGACAGCCTTGACTACGAAGTAATGTACCGCCGTCTTCTGCTGATTTTCAGTTTTTTGGAAAAGATGCTTTCTACTTGTTGACCTTATACACAAGTCCGTTCAGTCTCTGGGAAATCCTTGGGAACTTGGTATGGTGAAAACCAGGACGCACAGGCTTTCCAAAGCACTCCTTGTAGCCCACCACCGTCATATAGCTTTTGTTGACCTTGTGGAACTTTTTGCGCACGTGTTCAAGAGCGTCCATGAACGACTTGCCAGTCACTCCATAGGAGAAATGGGTACATATGACAGGGACCACAAAGGTCTTGATGCCGTGGCGAGCATGAGCCCATGCACAGAAATCTTCCACATACATATCAAAAGCCAGGTTCTCATCAAAGCGCAATCCATAGCGGCGCAACAGATCCGAATGAATTATCATACATTGGCAATCCAGAGTATCCACCCTGCCTGAGCGCGGACAACTGCGGCCCACCCTCACATGACGCAGTCCATTCTTGTCGCACATATCTATACAGCCCACAGGAATTATGAAGTCCCTCAGCAGACGTTTCTGCACGAAAACGCCAATAGGCCCGTATATACGTGATTTATCCAATCCTGACACCAGTTTGGACATATCCTGACGAGGCATCCAGTCCTCGTGACAGAACACTATCCACCTGTCCTCATCCGGCGCCATCCCGTCTATGAAAGAATTATACCTGGTAGGGATTGCAAGATTCTGGACATTGTTGTCAAAACACACTTTTTCAAAATCGGCAAAATAAGGATTGTCAGCCACGCATTTACCGTACATGACATGATCTCTCACCACGCTGACTACCACCGGTTTCATATTATTTGAAAAGTTTTCCATACAAATATTTCATATAACGCCGCACTGAATCCAAACGGCTTGCGTGAATAAGGGCGTCCACATATTCCACGCCCCAAGTCTCGCGGGCCTGGGTCAGCATGGCATCAGTACCAGGGCCTGGAAACTCTTTCGTGATACGGGCGAGATCATGGCCCAGACTGCCATTGTGCCTTATCCATGCCGCCTTTTTGACAAAAGGCAGCCCTTTTCGGCAGAAACTCAAAGGTTTGTTATATATGGACCTTCCTCGGGCTTCGAAGAGATAAACAGGATTTATACCCTTCTCCATCAGCATACGCGTGAACCCATCCTC
The DNA here is from genome assembly GCA_945982095.1 of uncultured Bacteroidales bacterium. Taxonomy (GTDB): domain Bacteria; phylum Bacteroidota; class Bacteroidia; order Bacteroidales; family UBA932; genus Cryptobacteroides. The sequence goes on along the minus strand of CAMFRR010000051.1, from coordinate 423 downwards.
ATACAAATTGCACACCTGCTCCTTAGTATCCATACGCTTCACTCCTGATATGAAATCCGAAAAGTATTCAGCCATAAAAACTTCCCTGCCCAGACCCATGAACCAGGACTGCATATGAGGATGTTTCCTGACAGGATTATAAACAGGGCATGAGGCGGCGGGCATTCCATACTCCAAGCGGCTGAACAAGCTGTCCATATCCGTCAGCGGGCCGAATACCGAGTCATTAACCAAATACAACCTGTCATATCCGCATATATCCATGTTGGCGCAAGCCCACTGCCACGCCCTCTTGTAAGAGCCGAAATCATATTCCCCATGCTTCTGCCCCTGAACATCCGACACTAAAGGTTTCAACAGCCTTATCCCTTCTTCGGATATTTCATTGTCGGCCCTGAAAACTACATCCCCGAAAGAACTGAG
>CAMFRR010000050.1 GCA_945982095.1 uncultured Bacteroidales bacterium | reverse complement strand
AGCCTGCCGCTAGCGTTCATCCTGAGCCAGGATCAAACTCTTCATTGTATAATTTTTTATTTCTCTAGCTTGATTCCTGACGCTTCTTCTTAATCCTTTAAAAGAATTAACGCTTCTCGATCTTTATTTGTTTTCGGTACTTTTGCTTGTACAATTTTCTTTCAATATTTTCAATGAGCTACCGTTATTTCTCAAACGGAGTGCAAAGATACGACTCTTTTTTATAAATCCAAAACTTTTTCAGAAAAAATCAATAAATTTGCAATCAAGCATGAACACTAGTAACAAACCGACACTATTCAGCCTGTTTTTGGTTATGGCTAAGATTGGCGCCTTCACGATTGGAGGCGGCTATGCGATGATTCTAATCATTGAAAAGGAGCTGGTTTCGCGCGGATGGATAAGCGAGGAAGAATTTCCTGACCTCATTGCCCTCTCCCAAGCAGCTCCCGGCCTGCTGGCTGTTAACATATCCATCTTCGCCGGTTTCCGCATGAAAGGAATACCCGGGGCCATAGTCGCCACCCTGGGAAGTTGCATAGCTCCATTCCTCATCATACTTGCAATTGCCATATGTTTCAGCGACTATGCCGACAACCCTACAGTACAGAAGATATTCATGGGGATGAGGCCGGCAGTAGTGGCGCTTATTGCCGTACCTGTAATCAACATGGCAAAGAAGGGAGTGAAAAACTGGTGGCAATGGGCAATTGCTGTGGCAGCCCTGGCCCTGGTCGCCTTCCTGAACGTATCACCGGTATACGTACTTGTCACAGTCATAGTGTTAAGCCTTATCCTGACACATGTTATTGAGAAAAGGAAGGGGGATTCGGTATGATGTTGTTTCTTGAGCTTTTCAGCACCTTTTTTATTATAGGTCTCTTTACCATAGGCGGAGGTTATGCCATGCTCCCCCTTATTCAACGCAAGGTGGTGACGGAAAACGCCTGGATAAGCGATCAGATGTTCACCGACATACTCGCCATCAGCCAGATGACCCCCGGGCCCATAGGAATCAATTCCGCGACATATATAGGATATACGGTAATTGAACAAGCAGGGTACAATGAATTCCTCTGCGTATGCGGCTCCTTTACCGCCACACTTGCCGTGGTACTTCCCTCGTTCCTTATTGTACTGTACCTCTGTCATGTATATAGGAAATTCAACCATTCAAGCTATTTCAACGGGCTCATGAGCGGATTGAGACCCACTGTTGTCGGCCTAATCGGAGCTGCGGCGGTAATCATGATTACACCGGAAAATTTTCCTGATTTGAAAACTTGGATTATATTTGTCTGCTCCTTCGCAGCGGCCTTTTGGTTTAAGATACATCCAATGCTGATTTTGGCCGTCGCGGGACTGGTGGGTTATATAATTTATTGACATGGACTGGTTCAGTGAACTATTCTCTCAAGGCTCTGTAGCACAGACAGTTCTTATACTCTGTGCAATTTCAATAATTGGTCTGGCCCTGGGTCATATGCATATTGGCAAGATTCAGTTGGGCGGCAGCATGGTGTTCTTCGTGGCCATTGCATTCGGCCATTTTGCCCATACTTTGGGCATAGAAACAAACCCCGCAATGATAGAGTTCGCAAAGAATTTCGGACTTATTGTCTTTGTTTACACCCTTGGTCTGCAGGTCGGCCCCGGCTTTTTCTCTTCTCTAAGCAAAAGCGGTGTGAAGGTCATTGGCAGCGCCTTGGGAACGATAGCGTTGGCTTCCGCCCTGGCACTGACCATTGCTCTCACCACCGACATAGGAGCCCCTGAATCCGTAGGACTTCTGTCCGGTGCGGTAACCAACACCCCCGGCCTCATCGCCGCCCAACAAACTGTGCTGGACATTGACCCCAATGCTACAAAGGCGGCTCTCAACGTCGGCTCAGCTTATGCCGTTGCCTACCCTGTCAGCGTGATGGGCGTCATTCTCACAGTTATGCTGATGATGCTTATTTTCCCAAAAAGCGCAGCCAGAAGCCACGGCAGTCATGCAGACGTAAACACCTGTGTGACAGAAGTTTCTGTCTGCAATCCCGCAATGATAGGCAAAAGTGTGCAGCAAGCAGTGCAGTCCAGCGGCAAGAAGTTCGTAATTTCTCGCCTGTGGCGTGAAGGCATGGTTCATATTCCCATGCCCACAACCGTACTCCAGAAAGGCGACCATCTGCTTATCATATGTGCAAAAGAGGACATGCACAGCTTCGAAATCATATTCGGGCATGAAGAAGCCACAGACTGGAACCGCCCTGACGTTGACTGGAACAGCATAGACGAAAACCTGGTCAGCAGTTTCCTGTATGTAACAAAGAAAGAAGCGCTGGGCAAAACCCTGAGTCAGCTTAAGTTACGCAACCGCTTCGGAGTCAATATCACACGTATACGCCGTGCAGGCATAAGCCTCGTTCCAAGCGCTAAAACAACGCTTCAATTCGGTGACAGGCTCACTGTTGTGGGCGAAAAGGTAAATATAAAAGCATTGAGCGAATATATAGGCAATGAGGAAATCAAGCTCAGCGAGCCTCATCTTATCCCCCTGCTTCTCGGCCTGTTCCTTGGCGTATTCCTGGGCAGCATACCTGTCATCATCCCCGGCATCAGCGTGCCCATCAAGCTGGGCATTGCGGGAGGCCCTATCATAGTGGGCATTCTTATGGGTAAATACGGCCCTGGCCTGAACATCATCACCTACACCTCCCCTGCCGCAAACCAGATGATACGCCAGCTGGGCATCACATTCTTCTTCGCATGCCTCGGATTCGGAGTGGGCGAGCACTTCCTTGAGACAGTATTCAGTCTCCAGGGTCTGAAATGGGCAGGCTTTGCATTCATAATAGCCGTAGTGCCTATAATCATAATGGGCATATTCAACGAAAAGGTGCTGAAAATGGACTTTGCCCAGAACATGGGCGTGCTTACAGGCACAATGACAAATCCCAACGCCCTGGCCTATGCCAATGAGGAGTTGGGAAATGAAAATGCGGCCGAAGCCTATGCCACTGTCTATCCTATCACCACCTTCCTGCGCATATTCATAGCACAGCTGTTGATAATAGCGCTTTTGGCCTGATAATCATTATTCTGTAAACTTCACTACGCGTCCGGAAAGTGACGAGAGCTGTTCCACCGTAAGGGTGAAACGTTCCAGCCATTTTTCTTTCGTGACTATATCTGACCACTCTGTAGTGCCAAGCACTTCCTGATCAAAAACATAGATTGATACGGCATCATCAACGCAATAGCTGTCTGTAACATAACTGATGCCTGAGTTTAGAGTGATATATATATCATAGTAGCTCTTTGGTGCCAGCTCAATGAACTCTGCATCGTCAGGCTTGGCAGAAGGCAAAGGATTTACCCCTGTCTCAGGACAGTTCTTCTTCGAATGTTCCGGTATATACCACAAGGTAGTATTATGTGTGTCATTTGCAAGCCTCATGATATAGCTCTCCGCTTGTGAGGGAGGCGAGAAGTTCTCCTGCTTGACAGACATACACGAGACCATTGTCAGCATTGCAAAACACATTAAAGTCAAACCAGCTCTCATACCTCACTTACTTTTTATAGTTTCTGTTCCAACCTATGTTCCAGCCTATTCCGACATTGAAATTGAACATGAAGCGCGGAAGAGTCTGGTTGACTTTAAGGAAAGCATCCTCTTCAAAATTGTAAGAGTCACGTTCATTATAAGTCACGACAGCTTCTGTCCAGTTAGACGGATTGTATGCCTGATAGGCCTTGTAAGCCGAGCTGGAATAAGTGAGGCCCACAGGGAACACACTCTTCAAACCCAGTTCCACCGCAAAAAAGAAATGACGCCTGATAGTGTAACAGAGCTGGCAGCCTGCATATGTCGCCAGGCCCACACCATATGTCACCCAATTTTGGCCGTTTACAGGCAGATAATCTTTTTTGGGAGCTAGTACTGTGTACCTGAACAACTCTGGCAAAGCCGAATCGTCATTTCGTGGCGTACGATAATAACTATGGTCTCGCAACTGATAGTTGGCAACTCCTACACCCAGGCGGGGTCTGAGACTGCATTGGCCGAAATCATATCTGTACACAGCGCCCAGTACAAGCGAATTGGACAAGAGGTTCATGTAGCTACCGTTAGAATATCTGTACTTGTCACCGTCAGCCTTGTTTACTGTCCCGAAATAGCGTTCTGCACCGCACGCAACCTCATCCACACTGCCACTTGCAAATAAGCCCCAATGCTTGTGCATGAAATAAGAGAAGCGTATTGTGAAATCACCGCCAGTCGACAAGCCCATGGCTCTGGTCTTTTCTCCTTTCACCGTGAAAGGCAGTCCAGTGAAACCGCCCTGAAGTTCCAGGGCCATGGGATAGCCGTACTTGATATTGGTCTTCTCGCTTCCCTTTTCTGCATTTGCCGCTACTGAAAACAACAACGCAGCAACTGAAATAAGAAGAATGCGTAAATTCATAATTTATATTATTCTTCGCTCTCGCTCTCTACGTAAGCCTTCAGAAGCTTATCCTGAACGTCAGCAGGCACAGGCTGATACTGCTTGAACTCCATTGTGAAGGTTGCAGAACCAGAAGTCAGAGAGCTGAGTGTTGTTGAATATTTATACATCTCAGCAAGAGGTACGGTAGCTTTGATTACCTCGAAGCCGTGCTCGCTGCCCATGCCTTCGATGATTGCGCGGCGGTTCTGGAGATCACTCATACATGCGCCCATATACTCGGCAGGGGTCATTACTTCCACTGAGTACACAGGTTCCATAATCTTCGGACCTGCATTGCGGAATGCCTCTTTGAATGCGTTGCGGGCAGCCAGAACGAATGAGATCTCGTTTGAATCCACTGGGTGCATCTTGCCGTCGTATACATAAACACGTATGTCACGTGCATATGAGCCGGTAAGAGGGCCTTCTGTCATCTTGTCCATAATACCCTTGAGTATGGCAGGCATGAAACGGGCATCAATGGCTCCACCTACTATACAGTTGTAGAATTCCAGCTTACCGCCCCATTCCATAGTATATTCTTCTTTGCCTTTGATATTGAGTACCAGGTCTTTTCCGTTTACTTTGAAGCGGTTGCCAGGCTCCATTCCCTCAACGTAAGGCACAACGAGCAGGTGAACCTCACCGAACTGACCGGCTCCGCCTGACTGTTTCTTGTGACGATAGTCAGCTGCAGCTATCTTGGTGATGGTCTCACGGTATGAGATGCGAGGGGCACCCATTTCCACCTCAAGTTTGAATTCGTTGTTCAGACGCCATTTGAGTATATTGATATGCTGCTCGCCCTGACCCTGGAGTATGGTCTGTTTCAGCTCTTTGGCATATTCCACTCCTATTGTAGGATCCTCTGCGCTGATCTTTGCAAGAGCCTCGCTGAGCTTCTCCTCATCTTTAGCCTCTTTAGCCTTGATATAGCAACGGTACTTCGGAGCTGGGAAATGTATTGCGTTGTAAACGAGCTCTGAACCAGGTGCAGACAGAGTAACATTTGTCTTGGCAGAACGGAGTTTCACTGTACATCCTATATCGCCTGCAACGAGCTCTGTAACACTCTCTTTCTTCTTGCCTGCAACGGCATAAAGGCTGCTGATGCGCTCTTTCTCACCTGTCTCTGCATTCTCGAGATCCATACCCACAGTAACCTTGCCTGTCATTACCTTGAAATAAGCCACCTCGCCAAGATGCTGCTCTACGGCAGTCTTGTAGATGAAGAGGGAAGCAGGACCTGCGGCCTCGCAAATCACAGGCTTGTGCTCAGTGGTGAAAAGGGTCTTGCCTTCTGGAGAAGGGGTGGCGCGCATTGTAAACTCCATGATACGTTTCACGCCAATGTCTTTCTTGGCTGAGAGACAGAATATTGGATATACCTCGCCGAGCTGTATGCCGTAATTGAGGCCTTTGCGTATTTCATCCTCACTGAGCTCACCTGTCTCAAAGAACTTCTCCATCAGTGTGTCGTCATTCTCGGCAGCCTTCTCAATGAGCTCCTGACGCAACATCTCTGCAGTTTCCTGTTGGTCTGCAGGAATCTCGAGATCCTCGCGCTTGCCATCCTCACCTGTGAAGCGGTAATATTTCATGGTAAGCACATCAACGAAGCCGTCGAAACCAGCGCCTACGTTTACAGGATACTGAATAACTATGGTCTTGCTGCCGAATGTCTCTTTGAGCTGCTCGAGAGTGGTGTCCCAGTTGGCCTTGTCAGCATCGAGCTGGTTAACACCTATAATCATTGGAACCTTGTAGCCGCGGGCATAACGCTCATGAACCTCTGTTCCGACCTCTACACCCTGACATGCGTTAACCACAAGAACACCCATATCGCAAACCTTGAATGCCGAAACGGCTCCACCAATGAAATCGTCGGCTCCAGGAGCGTCTATGATGTTGTATTTCGTATCCATGAATTCTGCATAGAGCGGAGTAGCGTAGATTGAACGCTGATTCAGCTGCTCGATTTCAGAATTGTCCGATACTGTGTTCTTTGCCTCGACTGTGCCGCGGCGGTCAATAACCTTGCCCTCATAGAGCATAGCCTCCGCAAGTGTGGTCTTTCCTGACTTGGTGCTGCCTATCAGGACGATATTGCGGATGTTCTGGGATGTATAAGTCTTCATGCTTATTGTGTTGATAAAAATTGTTTTTTCATTCGTGACCTCGCCCGGACAGGATTCGGT
>CAMFRR010000049.1 GCA_945982095.1 uncultured Bacteroidales bacterium | reverse complement strand
CCACAAAGCAGATTGCGGGTATGATGTAACTCATATATATTGAACTATTGTCGGATACAAATCCCTGTAGAGGTGTGAGTAGCGCTCCTCCAAGTATAGCCATTATAAGCCCGCTGGCTCCGAGCTTGGCATCGTCAAGATGTTCCGATTGTGCCACCCCTCCTAGGGATAGGCCGTATATGGTAGGGAACATCAGACTCATAAAGAAGCTGATGAGCACGAGGGCCGAAATCAGCAGCCAGCCACTTTCCTCTCCCACTACAACTATGATTGTCATAAGTGTTGAAAGTATACCACCTGCGAGCAGGAGCCTGGCCGGGTTGACCCATTTCATAAGCCAGGTGTATATGAATCTTGACAGGCAGAAGCCAATTATAGTTATAAGATAGATTGTGCTGGCCTGGGCTTCGAGCACTCCAAGCTCCTGCATCACGATTCTGATGGTGAAACTCCATACTCCAATCTGCGCACCTACATAGAAGAACTGAGCCACAACTCCGTAGCGGTATAGCCTGTTCTTGAAAAGCCTTCCGAAGGAGGACATGATTCCGCTCTTGCTGTCGGAGTCTCTTCCCTCAGGCATCTTTACGAAGAGTATTGCCACGAGAATAGCAATGAGTACGAGTCCGAGCGAGGCGTAGGTACCACTCACTGAATATAAACTTATATCCTTGAGTATAAAATACTTGCTCATCAGGATTCCTATGATGGAGCCTATGGGATTGAAGCTCTGGGCTATGTTAAGACGCCTTGTCGCCGTCTCTGGGGAACCCATACTGAGTATATATGGGTTCGCGGTGGTCTCGAGCACGCTGCAACCTCCGGCCATTATGTATATCGCAACGAGATAGAATCCGTAACTGGCTGTGTATGCTGCCGGAAGGAAAAGAATGGCGCCTGCCGAATAGAGCAGCAGCCCGAGTATGATTCCTGACTTGAAACTGTAGCGGCTGATGAATATTGCAGCCGGCAGGGCGAAGCAGAAGTAGCTTCCGTAGAAGGCGAACTGTATGAGGCTGGTCTGGGCATCGCTCATATCCATTATACGCTTGAAGGCTGCCAGCAGGGTGTCTGTCATATTATTGGCCAGACCCCAGAGCAGAAACAGGGAAGCTACCAGTATGAATGGCAGCAGGTATTTTTTCTCAAGTGCTTTCATTTCTCCGAATCGAATATCTTCGTCATAAGCTGCCATTTCTCAGCAGAGGAGGCTGAAGGGTCGCAGCCCTGAAACTGGCTGACGTAAGCTTCCCACTCGGCTTGTCTCGGAAGGGTAGCGAGCCTTGCCATATCCCTTTCCCAGTCGAAGTCATCTACCGTGTCCACTATCATAAACAAGTTGCGGTCTTGGGCGTAGATTTCCATCGAGAGTATACCCACCTCGTGCTGACCTTCAATAATTTCCGGCCATACGTGGGAATGTACCTCGATGTATTTCTCAATTAGCTGAGGATCGTATTTCAAGCTAAGTGTCTGACAGTAGCACTTCATATTCTATATTACTTTATCTATAATATTCTACTGCGAATTCTCGTAATCCAGACAAGCATTTTAATTCTTTCCGTAATAGGCTGCGTACCAGAGGGCGAAGCGTCTCAGGCCCTCTCTGAGGCTGGTGTTGGGCCTGAAGCCGAAGTCCTCTTCCAGAGCTGAGGTGTCGGCATAGGTAACAGGCACATCGCCAGGCTGCATAGGAACCAGTTCCTTATGGGCCTCGAAGTCGTAGTCTGCCGGGAGCACTCCTGCAGCTATGAGTTCCTCCTGCAATATGGTCACGAAGTCCAAGAGATTCTCAGGATTGCTGTTGCCTATGTTATAGACCTTGTATGGCGGCACTGGAAGTCCGTCCTCTCCTGTCTGGCGCTCAGGGGCGTGCTGCATCACACGAACCACTCCCTCAACTATGTCGTCAACATAGGTGAAATCCCGCTTGCAGTTGCCGTAGTTGAAGATTTGTATGGTCTTACCCTCGCGCAGCTTGTTGGTGAAGCCGAAATAAGCCATATCGGGACGTCCTGCCGGCCCATAAACGGTAAAGAACCTGAGGCCTGTGGATGGGATGTTGTAAAGCTTGGAATAAGCGTGGGCCATAAGTTCGTTGCTCTTTTTGGTGGCGGCGTAAAGGCTCACAGGGTTGTCCACTTTGTCGTCCGTTGAATATGGCACTTTTTTGTTAGAGCCATAAACACTTGAAGAAGAAGCATATACAAGATGTTCCACTTCGTGGTGGCGGCAGGCTTCGAGTATGTTGTAGAATCCTATGAGGTTGGATTCAACATAAGCATCAGGGTTGGTGATGGAGTATCGCACTCCAGCCTGGGCAGCGAGGTTTACCACAACAGCCGGCCTATAGTCAGTGAAAAGCTTTTCTATAAGTTCCTTGTCGGCGATGCTGCCTTTGACAAAGCTCCAGTCACGCCCGAGAGCTTCGATTTCCTTCAGCCTTTCGTATTTAATGTTTACATCATAGTAATCGGTGATGGAGTCAATTCCAATAACTTTGATGTCCTTTACATCAGCAAAGAGTCTCCTGACGAGATTTGCTCCTATGAAGCCTGCGGCTCCGGTTACGAGGACTGTCTTGCCCTCGAGATTTACATTATATCGTAACATAGCTGGCTCTAGTCTCTTCTGAATATATCCCTGGTGTATACTTTGTCAGCCACGTCGTCGAGGCAGCTGTCGTAGCGATTGGCTATGATGGCCTGAGACAGTGACTTGAACTCGGCAAGATTATTGACAACCTTGCTGCCGAAGAAGCACACTCCGTCTTCGAGTGTAGGTTCGTAAATTATGACCTCTGCGCCTTTTGCCTTTATGCGCTTCATTATGCCCTGTATTGCGCTCTGGCGGAAGTTATCCGAATTGGATTTCATTGTAAGGCGGTAGACGCCTATCACGCATTGTTTCTCCTGTGTGCTGTTCCACTGGCTGTTGCTGCTGTAGTATCCTGCCTTGGTGAGCACCTGGTCAGCGATGAAGTCCTTGCGTGTGCTATTGGATTCCACTATGGCGTGGATGAGATTCTCAGGCACGTCATTGTAGTTTGCAAGCAGCTGTTTTGTATCCTTAGGAAGGCAGTATCCTCCGTAGCCGAAAGAAGGGTTATTGTAGTGCGAACCTATGCGCGGGTCAAGACCTACTCCTTCGATGATGGATTGAGTGTCCAGGCCCTTCATCTCGGCGTAGGTATCCAGTTCGTTGAAATATGACACCCTCAGGGCGAGATAGGTATTTGCAAAAAGCTTGACAGCCTCGGCCTCGGTGGAACCCATATAGAGTACGGGAACATCTTCTTTGAGCGACCCTTCTTTGATCAGGGCCGCAAAGTTTTGTGCGGCATTATCCAGAGAGCTGTCGTTTCTGTCATAACCTACTATGATACGGCTTGGGTAGAGATTGTCATATAGAGCCTTGGATTCGCGAAGGAACTCAGGGGCAAATATGATGTTAGGGATGACAACTCTCATAGTTCCGTCTGCAAGACGCTCCCTGTAGGAGAACTTCTCACGTACAGATGCAGTGTAACCGACAGGAACGGTGGACTTGATTACCATTACGGCATCAGGGTTTACCTTAAGCACAAGTTCAATCACTTCCTCTACGTGTGAGGTGTCGAAAAAGTTCTTTTTGCTGTCGTAGTTGGTTGGAGCTGCTATGACAACGAAATCCGCGTCTTTGTATGCTGCCTCTCCATCCAGAGTGGCGGTCAAATCAAGAGTTTTTGTCCTGAGGTATTCCTCAATATACTCGTCCTGTATAGGTGAGATTCTATTGTTGATTTTCTCTACTTTTTCGGGGACAACATCTACTGCTGTCACTTTATGACGCTGTGAAAGCAGGGTTGCGATTGACAATCCCACATAGCCTGTTCCGGCCACGGCTATCTGCAACTCATTTAAATCTTTCATTTCCACAGTAATTATTTATCCAAAACTTGAATGAATTGAGCATCGACTTCTACAGCTGCGCTGAGTATGCCCTGCAGCTCGACTATGAGCTGTTTTCTTTTGCTGCCGCGACGGCTGAGCAGACGGCCTTCCTTGCCGTCGAGCGGGCCTCCTATTATCCTTATCTTTTTTCCGTACAATGCTTGGGACAGCTGCTCCGGGGTGTAGTATTCCACCTTTTCGGCCAAATCCACCACTTCTATGAAGCGTTCCATGTCATCGTTGCTGACTATCATGGGCTGGTTCATCTGACCGCCACGCACAAACCTGTATTGAAGTGTGGACACCAGCTCTATTATGGGGTCAAGTACGGCGCGGCTGGAGTAGACAAAGAGCAAATCCGTCAGAAAAGGCACTGTCTTGACAACTTTCTTGCCTTTGCTCTTATATTCCTTGGTGACCAAGGGGGTGAATATCTTCTCTACGCCATAATAGCACGGTTCTTGAAGCATCTTGTAGGCAGGCAGCTTGGCATTGTAACGCTTCAAATCGCGCAGTACGAACCAATGTTTGTCGTTAATTGAGCTCATAGCAATGTTCCAAGTCCTGCAAGATTGTCATTATTTTCTGACATTCAAGCAGTTACACTGTTTATAATAATATGTTCGGGCTCTTTTGCCCAGACTCTCAGCTTGCAAAATTGCTGTTCTATCGTTTATAGGACAATAAACTTACAAAGTTAAGCAAAAAAAATGACAATCGTGCCTGCAAAAGGGTTAAATTTGCAGGCACGATTCATATGCTGACTCAGGTGCTGACTCAGGTGCTGACTGTTTATTGTTTGTCGAGTACTTCGTATTTGGAACTCTTGCTCTTGTATTCAGGCACTATTTCCTTCATTATCTTCACTATCGCCATATCATCAAAGCCCAAAGAGGCCTCAAGCAGGCGTGTCTCATTTGCGCAGGCAACAGCATAGTCATATTCGCGTACTTTAGCCACCATAATCTTAGGATGTACAGTAGGTACAGTGCCTTCTTTGTCGCTGAGCACCTCTTCGTATAGTTTCTCTCCATCACGCAGACCGGAGAATTCTATCTTCACATTCTTGGCTCCTGAGAGGGCTATCATCTTCTTCGCCAGATCCACGATGCGCACAGGCTCGCCCATATCGAATACGAAGATTTCGCCGCCCTTGCCCATAGTGCCTGCCTCAAGCACCAGACGACAGGCCTCAGGGATGAGCATAAAGAAGCGTATGATGTCTGGATGTGTAACAGTCACAGGACCACCCTTTCGTATCTGCTCCTTGAAGATTGGAATCACTGAACCGTTGCTGCCCAGCACATTGCCGAATCGTGTGGTGACGAATTGGGTGACGCCCTCCACCTTGCCCTCCTTAATGGCCTGGTTGAGACTTTGGCAATAAATCTCGCATATACGCTTGCTGCAGCCCATTACATTGGTAGGATTGACAGCCTTGTCGGTGGAGATCATCACAAATTTCCTGGTGCCGTATTTCACGGCTAAATCTGCAATTACCCTGGTGCCGTAGATATTGTTCTGTACGGCCATTGCAGGGTTATCCTCCATCATAGGAACATGCTTGTATGCAGCGGCGTGGAATACGTATTCAGGTTTGTGCTGCTTAAAGATTTCCTCCATGTGCCCCTGATTGGTGATGGAACCCACAATAGTCCACACCTTCAGATCGGAGTGATTGCGGGCCATATACAGGCGGACATCATGCATAGGGGTCTCGGCCTGGTCCACGAGTATGAGCTCAGAAGGCTTGAAGATGGCCACCTGACGGGCCATTTCACTGCCTATGGAACCTGCTGCTCCCGTAATGAGCACGCGGCGCCCTTTCAACATGGCACCTATTGCGTTGAGGTCCACTTCTATCTTTTCGCGAGAGAGCAAATCTTCAATATCGATTTCGCGCAGCTGGCTGTGGGCGATTTCACTCTTGCCGTCCCATTCTTCCGGATTGCTCATTACCATCATCTTGACACCCAGCTCTATGAGGGCATCAATGAAGGATTTCCTGCTCATGAAACGCTCGGTCTGGAGCGGAGACACCAGCAAAGTTGTGGCTTTGCGTTTCTTGATTTCCTCAAGCACGAGATCGCTGTCATAGAAAACGGGAACGCCCATAAGCCAGGAACCGGCCATCGATTGGTCGCCTGAGATGAAAGCTACAAGCTGGTAACGGGAATTCTTGTCCGTGCGTATACTCTTGGCCAAGGCCATTCCGCCTTCGAGACATCCGTAAATAAAGACACGCTCGGTATTGCTTCCGTTTGTATAGGTGTCGTGTAGAGATTTGACTACTACCCTGATGGCCCAAAGCAGCATGGTTGCGACTATAAACAGGGCGATGACACTTGAAAATCTCGGAATCAGCAAGTATGGGGTGAGATTGAAATGGACCTGAATCTGGTGCAGCAGACATACGACAATGCCTGCGCTGGCAGTAGAGTATGCCACCCTGTGCAGGTCCACGAAAGAAGAGTAGCGCATTACGCTCCTGAAGGTGTGGAAAAAGAAAAAGCACACGATATAGACTACCATGCATACACACAAACCCAGGACCACTTGCCAAAAATGCTCTACCAGATTCTGACCTCCATGTTGAAGATAATATACAAAAAGACCTGAAAGGAATACGGCGGCACTATCCATGGCAAGAATGCACCAATATGGCAGTGCGCCACGGGAAAAATACCAGTCAATTATTCTTTTAAATAAGTTCATAAAAATTCACAATTTACAAATCCGAGCATTATGCGAAAAACGTTGCAAATTTAAGCATTTTTTTTTGAAAACTCCACGTCCGCAGGGGGGGGGGTAATCTTGACTAAATTATTGAAATATAATAGTTTCGAT
>CAMFRR010000048.1 GCA_945982095.1 uncultured Bacteroidales bacterium | reverse complement strand
GCTTCATAGTCCATACCAACAATGAGGTGCATGATATACTTCGCAGCGGTTTCAAAGATTCTCCATTGTTCCAAGGTCTCATACATGGTATCGGACCGAGGTATTGCCCTTCGATTGAAGACAAACTCCGTACTTTTGCAGATAAGGATAGCCACCAGCTTTTCCTCGAGCCTGAGGGCAGATTGACTAACGAATATTATCTTCAAGGTTTTTCATCTTCTTTGCCTCTGGATATTCAACTCGCGGCTCTGCATAAGATTCCAGGTCTCGAAAATGTAGAGATTTTCCGTCCTGCCTATGCAGTGGAATATGATTATTTTGATCCTACACAGCTTGACCATTCTCTTGCCGTCAAAGGTATGGAAGGTCTTTATTTTGCAGGGCAGATAAACGGCACTACAGGTTATGAGGAAGCCGCAGCCCAAGGTCTCATCGCCGGCATCAATGCACATAATTACATTCATGGCAAAGAGCCTTTCATACTCAGCAGAGATCAGGCTTACATAGGTGTACTCATCGATGACCTCGTACTCAAAGGAGTAGATGAACCATACAGGATGTTTACTTCTAGAGCAGAGTATCGCATACTTTTGAGACAGGATAACGCTGACCAGAGGCTGACTGCTTTGTCTCACTCAATAGGTTTAGCCGATGAGCAGAGATATGCTTATACTATGGAGAAGTATGAGAACATTTCAAAACTCAAAGAATTTACCGAATCAGTAAGTCTCAAACCTGATGATGCCAATACTTATCTTACCGCTCTTGGCAGTACAGAGATACAGGGCAAAACCAAAATAAGCAATCTGCTTGTTCGTCCATCTACTGAATTGGCCGATTTGCTGGCTTGTGTTCCACGTGGAACTTTCCAACGTGAATCATTGGATTTGGACACAATGTCCTCATCTGTCTTGGATAAATTCGACCTGGCAGTTTCCGATTATAAACAGAGTCTGGATTACCAAGATTTTTCTTCAAGGGTAGGGGACAGCATTTCGTTCCACGTGGCACAATCTCTTCTTTCTACCAACTGTAATTATCCAATCCAGAATCTGGATGGACAGCAAATGTCTGATACCATAATTGCCAATTACAGGAAGGATATTATTCAATCGACCGAAATAGCAATCAAATATGCAGGTTATATTGAGAGGGAAAACAAGATTGCAGAAAAGATTGCAAGATTGGAAAATCTCAAGATTCCTGAGGGATTCGACTTTGATAAAGTGGAATCTTTGAGTATAGAGTGTCGTCAAAAACTCAAAAGATATACCCCGAAAACCATAGCCGAGGCATCAAGAATTTCCGGGGTAAGTCCATCGGACATTTCTGTCCTTCTTGTATATTTCGGCAGGTAGAGCCGAATAAACTTACGAAATTATAGCATTTGCAATGCTTGTTTGATTATAGATTCTACACTTGACTCCGGGTTCTTTTTAATGATTGAAGCAACCGCTTTCTGAACTGCAGATTTAGTGAAACCAAGCATAATCAGCGCTGTCGTAGCCTCATCTACGGTGGCGCTGTTTTGTACGAATATTGCATTATTTTCTGCGAATCCTGCTCCCTTGCTTATCTTATCTTTCAGTTCAATGATAACTTTCTGGGCGCTCTTCAGACCTATGCCTTTGACAGATTTTATTTTGTTTACATCTTCTGCCAATATGGCCTGGCGAATCTCTTCGCAGGTGAGTGAAGAGAGCATCATTCTTGCTGTGGCTGCACCTACACCTGATACATTTATCAGCAGGCGGAACATGCTCCTTTCCTCTTTTGATGAGAATCCATAATAGAGTTCTTCATCTTCGCGAAGAATATGATGAAGATATAATTTTGCTTTTTCCTTTCCTTCAAGCTCTGAGTATGTCTGCAGGGAAATGGATGCAATGTAGCCTATATCGTTACATTCAATCACCACTTCGGTGGGAGTAAGTTCGGCTATGCTGCCTTTTATGTAATCTATCATGTGCTTTAGTTATTTCTGTACAAAGATAGCAGTTTTGATTATCTTTTCATTAAATTTCCTCTATAAATCTCCAATCCCCCATAGTCACAAATATGCCAGAGTGCGTGAGGAAATCAGAAACAGTGTGAAGCACCGCACTGGCGTTGGTGCGTCAGTGGTAAATAAAATATAAATTTCCTCTACGAGCTCTAATGCTCAAACAGGCGTCCTAAGCCGCATAAAGCGTTAGTCAGTTTGTCAAACGGGTAGTTAGCACCACAAATTTAGTGACCTTACAATATGCGGTATATATTGAGACGACCGACTATTCGTCAGCCGTTTCAATATCGGAACTGGACGGCTTGTAGTCGCGGTATTCAGCATTGTCGTGCAGAACAAACCAGATGGCGGTGAGAATCTTTCTGGCAATGGCGACCTGTACTTTCATTTTGTTCTTTCGCCGAACAACGGTTTGGGTGTAACTGAACTTGCTGAAGAAGCATCCTTGCGTTTTGGAAGCAGCCCACGAGCATTCGATAAGAGTTTTCCTCAAGTACTTGTTTCCGTGCGTGATGCTCCGGGCCTTGATCTTTCCTGCGCTTTCCTCGTTGCGTGGTTTCAGTCCAGCCCAGGACACAAGGTGGGCGGCGTCTTCAAACGACGATACTTCTGAGCCCACTTCGGCAATGATGGCAGTGGCCGAACGGCCCTTGATGCCCGGTATGGTCTGAAGGTTCTGCAACTGGTCCGGAAAGTACTGCTGGCATATCGCATCCATCTTCGACTGGCACTCATCCTTATGGCGCTGTGCGAGTTCTACCTCTTCGCTCAATTGTCGTATGACATCAATGTCCGTTTCGGAAATCACACCAGTCAGTGAAGCGAGGATGACATCATTCCCGCAGCGGTTGACAGTCCGTTTGTGTATTGCCTTCGCCAGCTCAGCTGGGTCCCGTACTCCCTTCGAGATGCGTTTAACCACCTCCTTGTAACTTTTACTGTCGGTTGTGGACAAATAGTTGCTTATACGGATGTTACAACGCTGAAGGGCTGCGTCCAGCTTGCCGAGCTTGCGGACACATTCCGCGTTAAGGTCGGATATGCGCCTGTCGTATTGTCTGAGACGCTGAATGATGTCACCGGGGACATAGCTCCCCTTGATCAAATCCTTGAGCAGGCAGGTGGCTATCCACTCCGCATCCTTCACATCGCTCTTCTTCCCGGGCAACTGCTTGATGAAATATGGGTTGACGAGCTTCAGCTCGGAAACATACGGCTCCAGAACACGCCACACAGGCATCCAGTAGATGCTCGTGCTCTCCATACACACCTCACCGACATCATACTCCTGTAGTTTGGAAGCCAGCATTTCCAGTTCAGTAGTCAGGACACCGAACTTTTCTTGAAAAATGACGCCATTCTCATTGAGAATACAAGCAAAGACACTATCTTTGTGAACGTCAAGACCGCATACTTGTCGCATAGGCTTTCTTTTTCTTGGGACACCAAGCCCGTTAAACTTTAATTACTTGTGCGGTGGGCAGTGATGCCACATCCGCTTTTTGCCTTCAAAGATAGTACGGCGGTCTTGATTTTTATACAACTGGCGTAAAATCGAAAGATTTTATGTAAGTTTGCAAGATTAGTTTTTTATATGAACACACAAGAATTAAGAAAAATATTTCCAATACTGGACTCTAAGGTGTATGGCAGAAAATTGGTGTATTTCGACAATGCCGCCACCTCCCAGAGGCCACTGTCTGTTGTGGACATGATGTATGATTTGAACTTACATCATAACGCCAATATACATCGTGCAGTTCATAAACTTTCTGCCGATGCAACAGATGCATATGAAAATGCCAGAGATGCTGCAAGACTGTTTCTGAATGCTGAAGACCGACGACAGATTATATTTACAAGCGGTACTACTGCTGCAATAAACCTTGTGGCCTATTCTTTCGGATCCGCCTTCGTGGACAAGGATTCTGAGATTATTGTTGGCGAGGCAGAGCATCATTCCAATTTTGTACCTTGGCAGCAGCTTGCCTTGAGGACAGGAGCCAATATAAAGTACCTGAGGATTGATGATAAGGGCTATTACAGCCTTGACAGTCTGAGAAGCCTCCTTGGACCTAAAACCAAATTGGTATGTGTTAATCATGCTTCCAATGTTCTGGGTCTTTTGAATCCCGTGAAGGAAATCATCCAGATTTGCCATCAGGCAGGAGTACCTGTACTTGTGGACGGTGCGCAGGGAGCCGTTCATTGCAAAGTGGATGTTCAGGATTTGGACTGTGACTTTTACGCCTTCTCTGCCCACAAGCTTTTCGGCCCAACTGGAGTGGGAGTACTGTATGGCAAAACAGAATTGTTGGAACAGATGCCGCCATTCCTCTGCGGAGGAGAGATGGTGGGCACTGTAAGTCTCGAAAAAACCACTTTTGCCCCCTTACCTATGAAGTTTGAGGCCGGTACACAAAATTTTGTGAATGCAGCTGCAATTTCTCCTGCATTGGAATTATTATCTAATATATTGAATGATAAGGAGTTAGATACTGAATTTGAGCAATTGAAGGCCTATTTCCTTGAAAAATTGAGACAAGTTCCCGGCATTACCCTTTATGGAGACACTTCTCAAGCAGATAAAAAGCTCCCTATTTACTCTTTTACAATTGAAGGGGTTCATCATGAGGATTTGGCAATCTTGTTGGATAAGATGGGAGTGGCAGTGCGTAGCGGTCAGATGTGTGCCGAACCTCTTATGAATCATTTTGGGGTGAGCGGCATGCTCAGGGCGTCGCTTATGCAGTACAATACCATGGAAGAGGCTGATATTTTCTTCTCTGCTCTGGAGAGGGCGCTCGAAATGTTGAAATAATTATTATAAAAACAAGATATGACTATTAAAGAAAAAGAACAGCAGGTAATAGAGGATTTCTCCATCTATGACGAGTGGTTGGACAAGTATGAATACATCATTGAACTTGGAAAGTCCCTGGACTCTTATCCTGAAGAAATGAAAACTGATGAACATCTGATAAAGGGATGTCAAAGCCGCGTATGGTTGAACACTGAAGTCAAGGACGGTAAGCTTTATTTCACAGCAGACAGTGATGCCATTATTACGAAGGGAATCATTTCACTTCTTATCAGCATATACAGTGGACAGAGCGCTGCCGACATCCTTGCTTCTGATTTCTCGGTTGTACAAGAAATAGGACTCAAAGATAATCTTTCTCCTACACGTGCGAATGGTCTTGTTTCTATGATTGAAACAATAAGAAAAATGGCTGCCCTCAATGTTTAGAGGCAGCCATTATCAATAACTCAAGTTGAGATTGCTTCTTTATTCCTTCACAACCTCGGTTGAAATCTTGTAGCTTATGGAAGAAGCCTTGAATGAAGCCGAGTGTTTGTTCTCTATTGTACCTGAACCAAATTGTGAATACAGATATATTATGGTCTTCTCCCTTCCGTCAGTTGCAACATAGGTATTGCCATAATAATCCATATTCAATTGGAACACTTTGCTGTGCTGATGCTCGTAGTCAGTGCTGAAATCCTGAGCCCGACCTTGTGACCAGCAGCATGCCTTCTCGTATCTGTCTTCTTCATAGAGGGCATATCCTCCAAAAATCAGATTGAAGCCGTCAAACATTGAAGTGAGGCATACGCTGCCGTTTTGGGCCTTTTCCACAATGCTGAGATGCTCATTTGCATAATAACATGCAATGGTCTCTCCTGAAACCTTGTCAGTCCTGGTGAATGCCATTACTGTTCCTGATGTCGCATTGCATATGCTGCTCAATTCGTATGAGTATTTTTCATACTCCATAAGCTGAGGATTAGGAGCCGAGCTGGCATTGAGTGAGAATTCCTTTTTCTCGCTGTTGTAATGCAGATTCCATAGCATGATGCTGTCGTCATTATAACCTCCCAAAAGAACATAATTGTTGCCCAGAAGCATAATGTGGGTGAATTCGATTCTTGAGTCTTTGTTCTCTATTCTGAACATCTCATCAGAATTATTGTACAAAACTCCACAGTCATCAATAACTCCCACACTCAGACAACCTATAGAGGTATACAAAGCTTGATTGAACCAGCCATACTCGCAATCCAGTGCAGTCAGATTGCCTTTTGAGTCCTTCTCTTTCAATTCATAGCTCAAATTGTCTTTCCAGACCATAGGCTTCTTGATGTCTCCCTCTGCATGGTAGCCGCAGCTGTATACACAGTCTTTTCCCATACTTGCAGATTTTACGAAATCATCTGTTTTTAATCTTATGCTCTCAGCTCCGTCTCTGTACAATACAGGAACTGTGGACTCTCCTACATATTCATTTCCTGCAAGATAATACTCTATCTTGAGAACAGTCTTCTGATTGATTTTATCGCATGATGACAGCAGACATAGGGCACAAGCCAGTACAATGGGTAGTTTGAATTTCATCTTAATAATTTACTTTGATTATAGTGTGCAAAGATACTCATAAAAAATCAAAAATTGCTATCTTTGCAGATTATGGAACTTGAAAGGAAAATAGTTATGGCCCTACGTCAGGTTTATGATCCTGAAATTTCGGTCAATGTATATGATCTGGGCTTGATATATGAACTGAAGGTTGATGAAGATCATCATGTGGATATTACCATGACACTCACTGCTCCGAACTGTCCTATGGCAGATTATGTGGTACAGATGGTGAAAGAGGCTGTGGATGATGTGCCGGGAGTGGTAAGTTCAGACATAAAGCTTGTGTGGGAGCCGGTGTGGGACAAGAGCCGAATGAGCGAAGAGGCTTTGGTGGAACTCGGCCTGGATGAGGACTGAATCTGTGGGGACAGTGTTATGC